>NZ_JAFIRA010000002.1:181346-184536 GCF_022848905.1 Thermostichus vulcanus str. 'Rupite' | reverse complement strand
CAGCGTTCACGGTTTTGAGTGGTATCTAAGCTTAGAACGCTGGCTCCCCCTTCATCTCTTCAATCTCCAAAACTACCGCACAGCAAGGCACCCAGCTATCTGTAAGCAGCTTTTGTCAGTCAATCAGCTGTTGATGTAGAGGTAAATGTCGCGGGTGGGATCCTCCGCTTCCAAAAACAGCATTTGGGCAATCGCCAAGTTAGCAGTACTGTCATCAATCGCCCGCCCTAGGAAAACGATGCGATCCCGCAACAGGCGGGAGTAGATGTCAAACACTTTTTCACCACGGGAAGACTGCTCGATCACCGTCGGCACGACAATCCCCAGAGGATTTTGAGAATGGGGGAGTAATTGCGCAAAATCAGATATTGACATAGGGTTCGGGGGATCCAACCAAAAAGGGAAAGCTGTGTTAGCCATCGCTAGCCTCGCACCACAAGACCAGCCCAACTTACTCTCTAAAAACGAATATAGCTGGAACTGACGAAGAATGTCAGGTAGAAGTTGCATCAAAATTGTTTCCAGCTCTCGATTACTGATGTTTCCTGTAGAGATTAGAAGTCATTTAGAGGGTAACTGAAAGAGAAGATGAGAGTCTATAAAGTCAGCATCTTTTCTGCAAGGGCAATAATCTACTCATCAAAGGTTCTATTTCCTGTCGGCAGATCTAGAGCGTGAATAGCATCACATTCTGCAGCTAAGAAATTCATGCTCCAATCAAGTAAAAACGTCGAGTTTTTGTCAGACGATCTGCATAAGATAAAACAGCCAGAAGATCTTCTCTCTCAAGGTCTGCATAACCCACTTGTAGGATCCCCTCAACGAAACATAGAAACATATCCGAAGTTCTCAGGAAACTCTCGTTGCAGTTGCCGAGGAGCGATAATCTATTGGCAAGGGAGAGCTCGGGGGTAGCAGGCTGTATTCTAATCCCTCCACCAAGGCTCGACAGGAAGCCTCGATGATGTTGGTCGAAACCCCTACTGTCGTCCAGCGGTGATGACCATCACTAAACTCTACCAGCACCCGAGTTTTGGCCGAGGTGCCTGCCTGACCATTCAAAATTCGCACTTTGTAATCGGACAGGTGAATCTGTTCGATTTGGGGATAAAACTCCAGTAGGGCTTTGCGCAAGGCCCCATCTAATGCCGCCACAGGCCCGTTTCCTTCCGCCGCAGTAACCCGCGTTTGCCCCTGCACCACAATTTTCACCGCCGCCAAGGATTGCACATCTGCTTCTCCTCCCGTGGGATCCCAGTCTTTGCTACTCCAGTCGGAGCGGGTGGTGGTGCTGATGTTAAAGCTAAGCATCTCGAAGGGATGGGAACGTTGCCCCAGCAGCTCCCGCACCATCAGTTCAAAGCTGGCCTCAGCCGCCTCAAATTGATAGCCCTCCAGCTCCAGGGTTTTCAGCCGTTCCAAAATGGAGCGCACCTGCGGATCCGATTTATCCAGGACAAAGCCGAACCCGGCTATTTTGCTGAGGATGTTGCTGAGACCCGATTGTTCTGAAACCACCACGCGGCGGCAGTTGCCCACCTGTTCCGGAGCAATGTGCTCGTAGGTGAGGGGGTTCTTTTGGACAGCACTGACGTGGATCCCGCCCTTGTGGGCAAAGGCCGACAGACCCACAAACGGAGCATGATCATCAGGGGCTAGGTTGACCACCTCGCTGATGGAACGGGAGATCTCCGTCAGGTGTTGCAGTTTCTCCTCCGGCAGACAGGTGTACCCCAGCTTCAGTTGCAAGTTGGGGATCAGGCTACACAAGTCGGCATTGCCACAGCGTTCCCCATAGCCATTGATGGTGCCCTGCACCATCCGGACTCCCGCTTGCACAGCAGCCAGGGCATTGGCCACGGCTGTACCCGAGTCATTGTGGGTGTGAATACCCAGGGGCAAATGCCGTAGGTGGTGAGATTCCGCCAAAACAGCTGCAGTGATCTGAGCAATTTCATGGGGCAGGGATCCCCCATTGGTATCACAGAGAACCAGCCATTCCGCTCCGGCTTCGGCAGCCGTGACCAAGGTTTGCAGGGCGTAGTCGGGATTGTGGCGGTAGGCATCAAACCAGTGTTCGGCATCGTAGATCACCCGTCGCCCCTGGGATCCCAGATAGGTGAGGGTCTCCCGGATCATGGCCAAGTTTTCCTCCAGGCTGGTGCCCAAACCCTGGGTGACGTGCAGATCCCAGGATTTGCCAAAGACCGTCACATAGCGAGTGCCGGCGGCCAAGATGGCTTGTAGCATCGGATCTTCGGCAGCGGTACGTCCCGGTCTCCGGGTGGAACAAAAAGCCACCAACTCCGCTTGCGTTAGGGGTTCTTCCCGCATTTGCCAGAAAAACTGCACATCCTTAGGATTGGCTCCCGGCCACCCCCCCTCAATGAAGGGGATCCCGAGCCGATCCAGCAGTTTGGCGATCTGCAACTTATCCTGAACCGACAGGGACAGCCCCTCCCGCTGTGCCCCATCCCGCAGGGTGGTGTCGTAGAGGATAACTCGGGTGGGGTGATCGGATTTAATCTCCATATGGGCTCTTTATTCGCTCTTGACCTGCTCTTTACTCATTTTTGAGACGGATTGGATATTGACTTAATCTTCATATCGCATCAGTTTTTTGTAGAAGGCAGTGGTGAAATCCGGCGGTTGTCCCCGCTGTACCAACGCGACCACATCGATTAGGTAATCCACAAACTCATAGTCGGCAATCGAAAGCTGATAGGTGAGGTCAGCATCCTGAGCAAAAATCAACTGCACCACTGTTAGGTCAGAAGGCAAAGGAGACATGTGCCAACTGGCCAAGAACCGAACCGGCTCCTCTCCCTCAATTGCTCGCTGTCCTTCTAAGCTAGCTTTTTTGTACAAACCGACGGCGAGAGCTAGGTATTGGCGACGGGCAACCGCGTAGTAGGGCTGATAGACGGCGACTTCTGGAAGACTTGCGGGTTCGAGTTGAAGGGCCATAGCGTGCCAAGATGAGGGAGGGTCAGTACAAAAGTCAATACAAGCTGAAAAGCAACGGGGCCGAAGCAGGGCAATATCCTATTCTTGCTGGTTCCAGCCTATCGCGTCAGCGGGCCGGAGGCCTATCGCGTCAGCGGGCCGGAGGCCTATCGCGTCAGCGGGCCGGAGGCCTATCGCGTCAGCGGGCCGGAGGCCTATCGCGTCAGCGGGCCGGAGGCCTATC
>NZ_JAFIRA010000002.1:0-181336 GCF_022848905.1 Thermostichus vulcanus str. 'Rupite' | reverse complement strand
GCCTATCGCGTCAGCGGGCCGGAGGCCTATCGCGTCAGCGGGCCGGAGGCCTATCGCGTCAGCGGGCCGGAGGCCTATCGCGTCAGCGGGCCGGAGGCCTATCGCGTCAGCGGGCCGGAGGCCTATCGCGTCAGCGGGCCGGAGGCCTATCGCGTCAGCGGGCCCCTATGGATAGGTTGTCCGATTATCCATGCTCAGGGATCCGGATGAACCAATATCACCTGGAGTTGAGGGATCCCGCATCCAAGGCTAGGGGAAACCGTTGGAAAGTCAGGGAACTCTGGGAAACAATAGAAAAGGGACTGGGGTGAGCCTCATTCCCCATGTTCGGTGCAAAACAGTCCTCCCCAGTCCCCAAACAAGATTGAAGGAATCCTTAGCTCCAATGAACAGTCCCCAAGCCCGATTCGCCCCCTCTTTGGACTCGTTGGATCCCGTTCTGAGGAAAAAGTTTGCGCAGGTCACTCAGATCTTTGCCGAGATGGAGCAGGTGCTGGTGGCCTATTCTGGGGGAGTTGATAGTACGTTGGTGGCCAAGTTGGCTTGGGATCAGTTGGGAGAGCGGGCCCTAGCGGTGACGGCGGCTTCCCCCTCGCTGCTGCCCGAAGATCTAGAAGAAGCGATAGAACAAGCTCAAGTTATCGGCATCCGTCACGAGATTGTGGAAACCCACGAGCTGGAGGATCCCAACTACGCCGCCAACCCGATCAACCGCTGCTATTTCTGCAAGCGTGAACTGCACGATACGCTGCGCCCATTGGCCCAGAGTCGGGGGTATGACTACGTGGTGGATGGCCTGAATGCGGATGATCTGTCGGATTATCGACCGGGGGTACAGGCGGCTGTGGAGCGGGGGGTACGCTCACCCTTGGCGGAGGTAGGGATCCGCAAACTGGAGGTACGGCAGTTGTCGCGGCAGTTGGGGTTGCCCTGGTGGGACAAACCGGCTCAGCCCTGTCTGAGCTCCCGCTTTCCCTACGGCGAGGAGATTACGGCTGAGAAGTTGCGTCGGGTTGGGGCTGCCGAACGCTATCTACGCAGCTTGGGTTGGCGACAGGTGCGGGTACGCTCCGAAAAAGATACCGCCCGCATTGAATTACCCCCGCAACAGATCCATGAATTTATCCAGAAAACCGACTTGGAAGCCTTGGTCAAGGCTTTTCAAGCTGCGGGGTATCTCTACGTCAGCCTGGATCTGGAAGGCTACCAAAGTGGCAAGCTCAACCGGGTGCTTAACTCGGTTTAAGTAACGGCGGGCCAAGATCAAAAGGGTGCTGGGGTGTGGGTGCTGCGTGGATATGAAAGGCGTTCTGCTGCTATCGCTGGGGTTGTGGTCGCTGTCGCTGGGATTATGGGCAGCCGCCGATGAAGCCGTTGCGCCCCCAGGGATCTCCCTAACCCTCGATCCGGTTGCGCCCTCTCAGGGATCCCTTGACTTCGCCACACTGAGTGCTCTTTCTGCTCGGACTCTGCAACTGCGTTCTGACCGCCAAACCTTTGACCAACGGGCCGAGGTTTTTGAAGCCGAAGGCAATGTGGAGATGCGCTTGGGCCGGTCTCTCTTGCGGGCGGACCGGATGCGGATCGAGTTGCGGCAACGGCGGGCGGTGGCGGAGGGGAATGTCTCGATTGAGCTGGATCAGCAGCGCATTCAGGGATCCCGACTGGAATACGACTTTGAGCAGGAGCAGGGCTTCTTGTCGGATGCTTTTGGGCAGGTGGATATTCGTGCCCTCGGTGGATCTGGAGCCCAGATGCAAGAGGGAGCAGCTGCCCTTGGCCCAGAACGGTTGGTGCGGTTTCGCGCCGATCAAATTCGCTTTGATGCCAACAACTGGGAGGGAGACAATGTTCGGCTGACCAACGATCCCCTGGATCCGCCCGAGCTAGAGATCCGCAGCCCACGGGTTACCTCCAGCCTGCAAGCAGATGGCTCCAGCCTGCTGATTGCTGAGTCTGGCCAGTTGGTCTTTGATCAAGTCTTTTTCCTGCCTTTGCCGATTCGTCTGCGCTTCGACCAATTCAACCGTCAGCCGCCGGTCAGCATTTTCTACGATGACTTCGACCGAGAAGAGTTGCGGCGCGGTCTAATCCTGCAACCCAATTTCGAGCTGCTGCGGGATCCCAACCTGAGCCTGGTGTTCTCTCCGCAACTGTATCCACAACGCCTCTGGGGGAGCGATCAAGGGATCTTAGATGGCATTGGACTGCGCACCGACTTTCGCTGGCTGCAACCAGAGCAGAGGGCGCAAACCTCCCTATTTGTGGAGTTGCGGGGGATTGTCTTCGAGGAGTTTGCCAGGCGGCTGCGGGCCCAGGTGGAGCACCAGATTACCACAGGCGATGGGGGCCAAGTCACCTATACCTACGCCTACCGAGAACGCTTCTTCAGTGGGCGGCTGGGGTTTCAGATCGTGGAAAATCGCCTTGGAGCCAGCTACAGTTCACCCACGATTCGTTTGGGTAGTACGGGGTTGGATTTCAGCTACCGCCTAGCCACCGATTACATTGATGCCCTGGGGCAGCCGGATGAGATTGACACGGATCCTGATCTGGCCCTGGAAAAGACCACTGAACGCATCCAACTAACCCGACTGCAACTGGGGGCAACCCTGAATCGCTCCTTCGCCCTTTGGATCCCCCCTGCAACGAAAGAGGAGCCGCCACCCCGGTTTTCGGCTTTGCCCATCGAGCAAGGGGTTTGGCTCAATACCGGCGTCAGCAGCAGTCAGTCTCTCTACTCGAATGGCCGTGCCCAGAGCTATACCGCTGGCAGTGTCGGCATTGATGCAGTGATTGGAGCTTTTGTGGCCGATACCTTCGACTACACCAACCTGAGTGTGACCTACTCCAATGGTTTTTTGGCGGGGGCCTCGCCTTTTTTGTTTGACCGCATCACCACCCGTGAGCAATTGGTCTTGGGCTTTTTGCAGCAACTCTATGGCCCGCTGCGGGTGGGAGCAGAAACCACCGTCGATCTGCAATCCGGCCAGCAGGTGGATACCACCTATCGATTAGGCTATGACCGGCGCACCTATGGCTTCAGCCTCCAGTACAATCCCGTGCGTCAGTCGGGGGCTCTAGAGCTGCGAGTGGAGGGTTTGAATTGGGATCCCGGTTCCACCTCAGAGGAAAGACCTACCCCAGGATCAGGTCTCAGCGACCCTTGAACCTCACTTCCAAAAAAGGAGGCGAAAAATGTGATTTTGCTCACAGTTTACCCAATATTCCTATTGCCAATTGGGACGATTGACTGCGGGATCCCAACCCATTCTGCCTTCCTAAGCAAGGGAATTGTGAGAACGATGGAATGGTAAGTTAGAATACAAAATCAGGTTTTTTAGAATTTATTTTTGTCTCTTGGGATCGTCGTATCGCAGACTACCACAGTGATCCCCAGCCGGTGTTAGGGTGGATGGTAGGCTGAGCGAAGTAGGCTGGTAATCCGAATTATGCAAACACTGGATGCGATCCCCGATAAAAAACGGTCAGAGCGATTAACCTGTAGCTACATCAATGCGACCAGCTCTATCCAAGTGGCTCGCATCACCAATATTGAAAATTGGTATTTTGAACGAGTGGTTTTCCCAGGCCAGCGATTGATGTTTGAGGCGGTGCCTGGAGCCAAGCTGGAAATTCACACGGGCATGATGGCCAGTTCCATTCTGACGGATACGATCCCCTGTGAAAAGCTGCGGGTGCGGGAAACTGAACCGGTAACTGTAGTAGCCTAGGTCGATTTGCTCTTGCTCTTAGTCCTCTGCCTGGACAGTTTCACTAGGAGAGAGCTGAGGTTGTGGACTCTCCGAAGGGCGGGGCCGCTCTGGCAAGGGAATTTGTAGAAAACGAGCACTGAGACGGACAAGACTCTTTTCCTGCCGTTGTGGCGGCCAAGGGAGCTGCAACCAGCGGGCACTTAGCTCTAGCAAAGTAGGGGTGGGTGTCGGGGTTGGGGTAGGCGGTGGCGTGGGAGTCGGATAGAGATCTGTGCGCGGCGGACGAGGGGTACTGATCCGGAAGGCATCTTGAGGCGGTTGGGTTAAGGGCACGTTCGGATCCCCACATCCCGTCAGTCCCAGCCCTCCAAAGAGCAGTAGGATCCACAGTCTTCCTAACCCCCTATGTCCCATAAACCCACAACTGAACATCCCTAACAGGGTATCATCGGGATCCCATGGGCAACTGAATCCAGCCGCAAGGCTCAACTCAGTTGCTCTACCTCTTCATCAGACTTGGGGAGCATCCGTCGCGTGTTTTGGGCTGCCATGCCGTAAGCCGCCTTAGTTGCCTTCAAACGCCCTACGGGACCATTACCGGGCCGCGCGTTGCTTGACCACCCCAGTCTTTCACCTTGCTTGCGGTTTGGCATTGGCAAGGCGCTACTCCCCGCAAGCCCCCGATTTCAGGCGGGGGCACTTGGCTCTCTTTGGGTCAGGATTGGATTAGCTGGGTCAGGAGACGCAGAGCTGGAGGCAGACCCCTCCTCTTGGGGTTGCAGCTTTTCCTGATAGTCTCCATAGGCAGAACCGACCACTTTGCCACGAAAAACCACGTACTGATAAATGTTTTGACACTCCCCCGGTTAGAAACCGGGGGATTCTCCCTTCTAGCTCCCCACAGCTTGAAGCTGTGAGGGATTCAGAGCACTCCGTGCCGTGCAGAGCACGAGGGAGTTCAGGGGATTGCCAACTACCCCATCCCCTGAGCCGACCCTGCCTATTACGGGCAGGGCTTCTTTTAGACTCAAAGGACACGAAAACCCGTCCCACTGGGCAATGTTTATGGCGGCATTCCAGTCGGCATCACAGCAATACCCGTCCTGCCCAGTGAACAAATGCCCACTCCTTTTCCCAATCAATCCTGTCCTGTGGTCGGTTTTGGATGTGTAGGCAGCAGGGCGCTTGTGCAGCGTCCTACCCGCCATTTCCAGCTTGTAGGCAACCTTCCACTCCAGGTCGTAGTACGACCAGGTATGGCGCGATTTCCCGGCATCCGAACGCGCCTTCTGGCTCTGTCTGGATTGGCGGATACCCGATAGGTCTTCCATCCACACATCCGCATTTACCGCATTGGCAAACCGCACAATGCGACGGCTCACGGTGTGGTTGACCGCCCTCATCCAACGGGCTTCTTTGCGCTCCAGTCGCTTGAGTGCTCGGTATTTACCCGCCTGTTGCAACTGGGCGCGACGCTTCTGGAAACGACGACGACGATAGGCTACCTCTCCACCCCCAAAAAACACCGCCCGACCCCAACGGGTGGCCGCCACTGCCAAACGGTTCTGCCCCCGGTCAACACCTAACCGTTCCGTACTCTTCACTTCGGGAACATCCCAAGTGATAGACAGAACAGCATACCAAACCCCACGTATTTGCATCAGTTTCAAGGTTCCCCGTTCACAATCCTGCTCGGCCAGGATGCGCTCAAGACGCTCGGCATAGTAGGAACTGCTAACCTCAAGGGGAACCCGCTTGTCACCCTGAATTGTGGGAAAACTCACCGAGTAGGTGCTACCTACTTTGTGCAGCTTCCAGTTTTGGTTGTTGACCTCTGGCCAGAATACCTTGAAGTGTTTAGCCCGCTGACCTGCCTTCCCCTTCAGGACACGAATCACCTGGTTGGAGAGGGCCGACTTGAGGGGTGTCACCACTTTGGCGGTTGTTAATGCTTTTCGTTCCTTTGGACTGATGCGGAGCAGTTCGTTTGCCAGTTCGGTTGTCGCACAAACCGTCTGGTCAAACATCTCTGCTTTGACCGCATTGAGGCCAAGAAACTTGAGCTTGAGTGTCGTGGTGACCCGTTTCATGGGGACTATTGTATGTACTATTTCTGTTGCTGAATAAATTCAGCCTGTGCGCTTATATCCCCCGGTTAGAAACCGGGGGCTTTACGCTGCTTTTCGTAAAAGAGCATGATCGGGATCAGAAAGCCAATAAAGACCAGCATGAACACCAAAGCACTGGGATCGGCTGCCGCCTGATAGATGGTGATGCTGGGGGGAATAATGTAGGGGAAAATGAGAAGTCCCAGCCCCATAAATGAAAGCACAAACAACAGTACTGTCCAAACAAAAGGCTCAACTTCTTTTTTCTGGCGCAGGCTTCTGAGCAGCAACCCGATCAGTAAAATCGCCAACAAAGGGATGAGGGCAAAAATATACACCAAGGGTCGCTCCAGCAGGCGCTCACGGGCTTGGTTATAGAGCACTGGCGTGAGCACAGTAACCAACCCTGCTCCGATCAGAGTGGTCCAGGCGGCAAGGGTAGCCGTGCGGTAGTGAGTTTGTTGCAGGGATCCCTCCGTCTTAAGGATGAGGTAGGTGGAGCCAATCAGCACGTAGCCCTGAATCAAGGTTAGAGCCACCAATAGCGTCTGCCAGCTCAGCCAATCCCACTGAGTACCGGTGAAGTGGCCGGCTGCATCCACCTGGATCCCTTTGAAGATACTGCCTAGAGCAAACCCTTGCCCCAAGGCCGCCAAAAAACTACCCACCCCAAAGGCGGTGTTCCACAACAGCTTGCGATTGGAGTGCTCGCGAAACTCGAAGGCCACCGCCCTGAAGATGAACCCAAAGATCATGATGAAAATGGGGATGTAGAGGGCGGTCAAAATTGTGGCATAGGCCAAGGGAAAGGCACCAAACAAGGCTCCCCCCATCACCACCAGCCATGTCTCGTTGGCATCCCAAACATTGCCCAGGCTGGTCATCAAAATGCTCCGCCGCTCCTCTGAAGAAGCCGTCAGGGATAGGATGCCGACCCCTAGATCGAAGCCGTCCAAAATCACGTAGAGCAACAAAAACAGGGCCAGGATGACGAACCAAACCTGAGGCAAAAAGTAAAGTATTGGAGTGTTTCCATATCGAAAAACCTCGTGGAATCGGTTGGGCCGACTTTTAGGCGCTAACCTCGGTGGGGCGTCGATCGGGCACCATCTCTGTCCGCGCAGACTGGGATCCCAATCCCGGCGGGGGCAACTCTAGGTTCGGGCCATGCAGCAGAATGCGTCGGCCAAAATGGAGGGCAGACACAAACAAAATCCCGTAGATGGCGGTGAAGAGGCTGAGGGATCCCAGCACATCGGTGGCGGGAACATGGGAAGCTGCATCCGAGGTGCGAATGAGACCATAAACCGTCCAGGGCTGACGCCCCACCTCTCGCACGATCCACCCCGCCTCCACTGCGATGTAGCCCAGCGGTGCCGCGAACAGCCAAGCCCGCATCAGCCAAGTTTGTCCAGTAATTTGGTCATCAGCCAACTTGCCCCGCAACCACTGCACAGTGCTGACTAGCATCAGGGCAGCCAGGAAAAATCCGATACCCACCATGACGCGAAAAGAATAGTAGATAAGCGGGATCAGGGGAGGACGATTCTCAGGAGCAAAGTCTTTCAGCCCTAGGACGGGCTTTTGTAGATTGGGCTGTAAATCCAAAATGAGTCCCAACCCGTAGGGCACCTCCAGTGACCAAGGGTTGATTTCGTGCTCACTGTCGGGAAGAGCCAAAAGGGTGTATGCAGCAGGCTCTCCTGCTGGTAAGGTCTCCCACTGGGCTTCCATCGCTGCCAGCTTGGTGGGTTGGTTTTCCCGCAGATGAAGGGCACTTTCGTGGCCCACAGCAATTTGCAACGGTGCCACTACAATGGCGACGGCCAGAGCAATTTTGAGGGACTTGCCGAAAAACTCAGGATGCCGCCGGTTCAGCACATACCAGGCACTAATGCCCCCGACCACGAACAACGAAGTCTCAAGGGTCGCCAAGAACATGTGAGCGACACTGTTGAGCATAGCGGGGTTAAAGATGGCGGCAAAATAGTCCTTCACCACAAATTTGCCATTTACCAACTCTCCCCCTACAGGGGTCTGCATCCAGGAGTTGGCGGTCAAAATCCAGAACGTTGAGAGGTTCGCTCCAAAGGCCACCATGATGGTGGAGAGATAATGAATGACGCCGGGTACCCGGTTCCAGCCAAACACCATGATGCCCAAAAAGCCCGCCTCCAACATGAAGGCCATGGATCCCTCAAAGCCAAGGATGCTGCCGAAGAAGTCCCCTACCGCCTCCGAGAAGGGGGCCCAGTTGGTGCCAAACTGAAACTCCATAGGCAGCCCGCTAGCCACCCCAATGCCAAAGTTAAGCAGATAGAGCTGGGTCCAAAACCGTGCGTGGTGGTAGTAGGAGATATTGCGGGTACGCAACCACACGCCCTCCACCAGCACCAAGTAGATGCCCATGCCGGTGGTCAAAACTGGCCAGAGCATGTGAAAGGAGCTGGTCAAGGCAAATTGTATCCGTGATAGAACAACTGTATCGAGAAAATGAGCCATAAATGAGTCACAATTTTAGTAGAAAGAGAGAAGCTCCTTGCCCCTAAATCCTAGCCAAACTTTTCGGCACTGCTTGCAAGGTTTTTTGTTCCCCTCGACTCAAACTCTCAAGCTCAAGCGGATCCCAGTGAATGTTGAAGAATTTCTGAAAAAATGGGGTTTGATGCAACAACGGTTGTGTCTATAGCCCATTTCAAAAGTGCTGGGGTGCTCCACATCGCTATTTGCGAAGGAGATTAACCCCGTGCTAGGTGAGTAGCGTTGCCCTATGGGCCGTCATGATCCCCCGGGTCCTCCGTAGGACGAGAGGCGTTGGCGGAGCCTGTCGGAGACAGACGCGCTAGCGTGCCCTTGGTGTAAAGGGCTGTAACCTTAACTACTGTAGTCATTTTCAGCCAGGATGAGACGCTTTCGGTACTGGCGCAACTCTTTTTTATTTATTTTTTATTCTTCTATTTGCGTTGTTGGGTAATACTTATAGGGCTACAGCTAATCATCGGGATCCCAAAGCTTTGATCTGAGCTTGTAAATCTGCTTCCAAATTGGAGAGTTCCCGCACCAGGATGACATAGCGATTCATCGTCATGTTTTTGGCAGTGAATTGATTTAGCAACTGTTGATCCCGCAAGACCAACTGCTTGAAGTGGTGATCCACAGAAGCCCGTGGATTCTCGATTAACCGTCTGCCCATTTGCAGAGCAGTCACCAGCTGTGCTCGCACCTGGAGAAACACGGTCTGAATGTACTTTTGCTCCGCATCGTTGAGTTGTCGAAAATCTCGCCAATATTGTCCCCCCTGCACAGACTGCTGCAGCTCCTCCACCCAATGGTTATATTCTTTGACCTTGCGGGCCAAGTCGGTGACAAACTTCATGATCTCGGGAGCGCTATTGAGCAAATGAGCCTCCTGCCATCGCTGACGAATGCGGCGCAGCCCGCGTTCCAACTGCAGATTGGCCCTCAAGATCACCAGTAAGACAATGCATAGGATCCCAGCAGCAGCCGTGTAGAGCATCCAAAGCGCGGGATCCCGAATCCCAAAGAACACGGTTAGAGCGAGCGCCAGCAAACAAAAGGCTGCCGCACCCCAAAGCCGTAACCGTTGTTGTTTCAAACGCAGGTACTCCACCCGCAGATCAAATGCCTCACAACAAGCCTCCAGATCCGCAGCCATGATCTGGCGAAACTCGTTCACGGAGATCTGTTCAGCACCAATCATGGAGCGCACCAATGAATACAAGTGGATGGGGGTCGAGTTGCATCAGGGCTTACCTTGCCAATCTCGAGCAGATTCTGTGCTTTCCTCGAGGGGTTCTAGCGCTTCATTGGCCGGAACCACCATCAAGCCATACCCCCCCCCGCGGCAAAAATCGACGATCTCCTCCGTATCGAAGCGCTCTGGCACGGGCTTGGGAAGTCCCTGTTGGGCCAGCCTTTGCGCATACTTTCTCGCCCCAAAAGAACTTTCAAAGGCAAGGACGATATCTTGCCCCCCGACTTGGCGGGTACAGATCCCCTCCTGTCCGTTTGCTTGGTAAAGCAGCACAATCACCTGCGCAGGCAAGTCTTCCGGGCTAATTAATGACAAGACGTTCTCCGACCGGGATCCCTGAGGTTGCGCCCCACTAAGCAGCACATCCCGTGCCTCATTGAGCCGAGCCAGTTGCACCTCAAGCAAGGGCCTTTGCCGCTCATCCTCCAGCTCTGCCAAAGCGGTGCTAAGGGTTTGATATTCCTGAAACAACCGTCCCCGGATTTCTCGTTCGGTTGCGTCCGGCTGAAGGTTGAGAATTTCGAGGGCTTCGGCAGTGTTCATTAACAGGCTCTGATCTCGGTAGAATTCTCAATAGAGTAGACTATTTAGAATCATTGCCTAGACTAACCGCTATCCGCTTGTTTTCTGCTTGTTTTTAGGTTTTTTGCTGCCATCTGCCCCCAGTTTGGACGGCGGGTTGACACTCCCCCGGTTAGAAACCGGGGGATTCTCCCTTCTAGCTCCCCACAGCTTGAAGCTGTGAGGGATTCATAGCACTCCGTGCCGTGCAGAGCACGAGGGAGTTCAGGGGATTGCCAACTACCCCATCCCCTGAGCCGACCCTGCCTATTACGGGCAGGGCTTCTTTTAGACTCAAAGGACACGAAAACCCGTCCCACCGAGCAATGTTCATGACGCTCCGCGTCTTGCGTAGCAAGATTGCGGCATTCCAGTCCGCGTCACAGCAATACCCGTCCTGCCCGGTGAACAAATGCCCACTCCTTTTACCGATCAGCCCCGTCCTGTGGTCGGTTTTGGATGTGTAGGCAGCAGGGCGCTTGTGCAGCGTCCTACCCGCCATTTCCAGCTTGTAGGCAACCTTCCACTCCAGGTCGTAGTACGACCAGGTATGGCGCGATTTCCCGGCATCCGAACGCGCCTTCTGGCTCTGTCTGGATTGGCGAATACCCGAGAGGTCTTCCATCCACACATCCGCATTTACCGCCTTGGCAAACCGTACAATGCGACGGCTAACGGTGTGGTTGACCGCCCTCATCCAACGGGCTTCTTTGCGCTCCAGTCGCTTGAGTGCTCGGTATTTACCCGCCTGTTGCAACTGGGCACGACGCTTCTGGAAACGACGACGACGATAGGCTACCTCTCCACCCCCAAAAAACACCGCCCGACCCCAACGGGTGGCCGCCACCGCCAAACGGTTCTGCCCCCGGTCAACACCCAGCCGCTCTGTGCTCTTCACTTCGGGAACTTCCCAAGTGATAGATACAACCGCGTACCAACAGCCCCGTAGCTTCATGAGTTTCAAGGTTCCCCGTTCACAATCCTGTTCGGCCAGGATGCGCTCAAGACGCTCGGCATAGTAGGAACTGCTAACCTCAAGGGGAACCCGCTTGTCACCCTGAATCGTGGGAAAACTCACCGAGTAGGTGCTGCCTACTTTGTGCAGCTTCCAGTTTTGGTTGTTGACCTCTGGCCAGAACACTTTGAAGTGTTTGACCCGCTGGCCGGCTTTCCCCTTCAGGACACGAATCACCTGGTTGGAGAGGGCCGACTTGAGTGGGGTTACCACTTTGGCGGTTGTCAATGCTTTTCGTTCCTTTGGACTGATGCGGAGCAGTTCGTTTGCCAGTTCGGTTGTCGCACAAACCGTCTGGTTAAACATCTCTGCTTTGACCGCATTGAGGTCAAGAAACTTGAGCTTGAGTGTCGTGGTGACCCGTTTCATGGGGACTATTGTATGTACTATTTCTGTTGCTGAATAAATTCAGCCTGTGCGCTTATATCCCCCGGTTGGAAACCGGGGGCTTTACGCTGCTTTTCGTAAGACATCTTCCCTTGAGCGATAACCCCTAAGTGCCTGAAGCGGCGGCTTGGGCTGTCAAGGTTTGACCTCTCATTTCACCACGACCTCCACATTCCCCAGATGGCCCAGGACATTGATTCCCACCCCATCGGCTTGTAGATAAAGGCCAAGGTCGAGGGATCCCTCTCCCACAGCAATGTGACGGAGCGTCACATGGGGTAGCCACAGGGGGAGGATGGGCCGGGTGAGGCTGACCCGCTGGTGCTGGCCATCGATCTCCAAACCCAGGCAGGCTTGCAACAGCAAAAACACACTGGCAGAGGCCCAGGCTTGGGGTAGACAGGCTACGGGATAAAGTGTGGGACCCTCCCGTTGCCGGCGGGTAAAACCGCAGAAGAGTTCTGGCAAGCGTTTCAGCTCCAAAAACTGCGTCGCATCAAACAGACCCGTTAACACCCGCATCGCCTCTGTCTTGTAGCCATAACGGGCCAACCCCGCCGCAATCAGAGCATTGTCGTGGGGCCAAATGGAGCCATTGTGGTAGGCCATGGGGTTGAAGCGGCCTTCTCCCTCCGGTACGGTGCGGATCCCCCAGCCGGTGAAAAAATCCGGTTGCATCATCTGCTCGGCAATGCAGGCCGCATGGGCTGGATCCGCAATCCCCGAAAACAGGCAGTGGCCCATGTTGGAGCTGCGCACGCGGCAGGGTTTTTTCTCCCCATCCAAGGCCAGGGCATAGCCCCGCAACTCTTCACACCAAAAGTGCTTCAGAAACTGCTCCTGCAGAGTCCTGGCTTGTTGCCGCAGCCGGTCAGCTTCCTCAGCATTGCCCAGAGCCTCAGCCATATCGGCAGCCAGCCTCTTGGCCTCGTAGACATAACCCTGAACCTCACACAACGCAAGAGGGGGTTCTGCCAGGGATCCATCCGGATAAAAAATTGAGTCGTCGGAATCCTTCCAGCCCTGGTTGCGCAACCCCCTGTGGGCCTTACGCACGTACTCCACAAAGCCATCCCCATCGGGATCCCCGTAGGTATCCATCCAAGTCAAAGCTGCTTTGATGTGGGGCCATAACTGCTGGAGAAAGGCGTGGTCACCGCTGCGCTGGATATACCGGCCTGCCAGAACCACAAACAGAGGAGTTGAGTCAATACTGCCGTAATACTGTCCGAAGGGGATCTCACCGGTTTTGGCCATCTCGCAGCGGCGTTGCTCGTGCAGGATTTTACCCGGCTCAGCATCCCGACTGGGATCCTCCTCCTGCGCCTGTTGCGCGGCCAAGTGGAGCAGTACGCCCCGTGCAATATCGGGGTACCACCAGAGGGTGGCCAGAGCCGTAATCAGAGCATCCCGCCCAAAGACCGTGCTAAACCAAGGCACCCCTGCGTAGGGATACAGCCCATGAGGAGTCTGGGTGAGCATCATCACCAGATCATCCCGCGAGGCATTGAGCCAGTCGTTGAATTGGGCATTGCCAGTATCGATCTGGGCGGCTTGCCCTCGAATCGACTGCCGCTGCTCCCGCTCCAACTGCAGGGCCCCCTCATAGTCAAGGGATCCCCACTCCTCCCCTGCATAGCTACAGACCACCGTCAGCCACAGATCCCGCTCCTCCTGAGGTTGCAGAGGCACCCACCACCGTACCCAGTCTTTGCCCATCACCGTCGGTACTGGCGAAAACCGCAAATGGGTCTGGCGCTCCACCCCATCCAACCCCCGATAGCTGAGGATCACCGCATCTGCACTCACCCGCGGAGGAAGGTACTCTCCCCGTTGGCTGCGCCGGATCCCACGCACCTCGAAAATATCAGCAAAGTCCGCCTCAAACCTAAGAGTAATGGGCACCCGAAAGGCCTCAGAACCATAGTTGTGAACCCGGATCCGCTCGTAGGCAGTATTTTTCCACAAAAAAGTGGTGCGCAAAATGTGTAGGGTATCCTGTCCGATGAACTGCCCTTCAGAAGTGGTGAATTCGGGATTGGTCAAATCCACCGCCAAAACATCTTTGTCCTCCCGCACCTCCGAGCTAAGCAGCAAAAACTGCTTTCCCTCCAAGTCCAGCACCAGCCGCGACAAAAAGCGGGTGTCATCCCGGAACAAGCCGTGATCCCGGATCCCTAGGGGTCGCATGTTCCCTAGCCGATCAAATACCGCAAAACAATTGTCGTGCTTGAGCACATGGGAGCGGGTTTCTGCGAGGGAGACACTGGCCCGGATGTAGTATTGCTCCTGAATTTGGATGATATCTTCTGGCATCTCTCCATCCTCATTCAGGCCGCTGTCATCTTGGCTTGGGCTGGGGTAGTCCCTCGGCTTTCCAGCAACTGAGCATAGATGGTCTCGTAGTCACTCACCATGCGGGCCACACTAAAGCGCTCTTCAAACACCTGCCGTACCCTTTGTCGACTCAGGGATCCCACCTTAGAAACAGCTTCCACCGCCTCCGGTACCGAATCCACGATAAAGCCCGTTTCCCCATGCACCATCACCTCTGGCACCGAGCCAAAGCGGGTGGCAATAACCGGAGTACCGCAGGCCATAGATTCAATCATCACCAAGCCAAAGGGTTCGGGCCAACGAATGGGAAACAGCACCGCATAGGCCTTGCCCAGAAACTCACTTTTCTCCTGCTCGTTAATCTCCCCCAACAGCTCCACCTGAGGATTATCCCGAATCATGGGGTAAATGTAGGACTCGTAATATTGACGATCCACCTGGTCAATTTTGATAGAGGCTTTAAGGGGCATACCCGCTTGGGTGGCAATTTCAATAGCCGTATCAAGACCCTTTTCCGGCGATACTCGTCCTAAAAAGGCTAGGTAATTCCCCTGCTCAGGATAAAAGGGATGCAGATCCAAGGGCAAGCCATGGTAAACCGTTCCAGCCCAACGCGCTTGAGGCAAAGGGTTGCGCTGGGCATTAGAAATCGAAACCAGGGGAATGTCGCTGAATTCGCTGTAGAGGGGTTGTAACTCCGGGATATCCAACCGCCCGTGCAGAGTGGTTACAAAGGCAACTTCGGGATGGCGACGAGCCAAAGCATAGGGGTAGTAGTCGATATGACCATGGATCAGATCAAACTGATCTGCCTTTTGAAACACCTTTTCCACCATCAAGATATGGGGAGCCACCGTATCGATGGCATTTTTATCCAGTCGCAGTGCCTGGTCTCGAAAAGGGATCAACTGCGCTTGCGTTTGAGAATCTCCGCTGGCAAACAAGGTTACCTCGTGCCCGCGGCGCACCAGTTCTTCCGTTAGCCAGGAGACCACTCGCTCAGTGCCACCGTAAAACTTGGGGGGCACACTTTCATGCAAAGGGGCGATCTGAGCAATGCGCATATCACTCCTCCAACATCCAGCTTGATCGAACTTGCAACGTTAGTCTACAGCTCTTCAACGCCCCGCAACACTTACGCGACTGCGTGGCAACAATGCCTAAATGTCTACAGCAGGCTGCGCCACCCCTGCAGTAAAGGAAGGCCCGTCGGAGACTTACGGGCTAGCGTGCCCTGGGTGCAAAGGGCTGTAATACTTTTTTGGCTAGCAGAACCTGGCCTGGCTTGACAAGAGTGGGTGTAGGTAGAAGGGATCTCCAGTTGCGGGGATTGCCCTACAGCCCTTTCGCTAGTCACCTAGCACGGGGTCGATCCCTTTCGTGCCAGCAGCGTGGAGCACTCTAGCCCTTTTGAAAGCGATTATGGAAATTACTGTTATTGTAGCAAACCCGTGAAAGGGCTGTAAGCGGAGATTTCTCGCCACCTAGCCACAGACTGTAGACCGTGCAGCGTTGATCGACCCAGTCAAGGTCTTTGATGGATGTGAAGATATGCCACCTGTGATAAAAGCATTCCCATTGGATACTTTTTGGATGCTTTCAGGCAGCTACGTGAGTTCCGTAATGGTCAGATGAGGTTTGGATCTCCTTACGTACAATCGCCTCTATCAGTTCGTCTAGAGCATCCAGATCAGATGGGTTGTAAGTCCGCTCCAAGAGGATTTGATTGATGGCCGACTCCTGTTGCAACGTTAAAATTGAGGATTGGAAAACCTCTTGAATGATCTCGTGAATGGACATCTTAACCTCGCAAGGATAGAAAAAGGATTTATCAAGACAGTAATTCTAGAATGCTTGAAATGGGTTTTGTCCACCATCGGAAGATCACGTATTTTTCATCGGGACTCGATCGAGAGAAGCAATTTTCTCTCAGGGGAAATGCCCATAGTGGTTTTACGGAGCTTTGAATAATGCTCTGGCTAGGGTTATGGTTTTTTGCTGAGGCAGATAGTCTAAGCAGATAGTCTAAAGATACAGCCCTTTAATGCTCCGCACCGCTGTCACGAAGGTGCAACTAAGAAGCGTCAAAGGGCTGTAAGTTACATCGAGTTACATTTACATTGAGTTACATTACTGGTAGTGCTGTCGGTTCCTGTTAGCCACAAGTTGGTTGGCTGACATTTTCCTAGAACCCAGCCAACCACTCATTTTGTGCTCAAAGCTTTGCACTCAAAGTGTGCATAAGCTGTTCCGTAGTACGGCTCATACCGCAGCTTGGTTGCACTCAACTCAGTGACATGGGGATCAGACTTCTTCTTGGATCCGACTACCACGGCAGCCCCAAGCTGATTCAGCAGGCGCTGGCCCATTTGCCCCAGGTCGATGCTTACATTAACTGTGGCGATTTTTGCTCGAAAGCTGGAAAACCCTCTCGTAAAGCAACTCAGGGGTTCCATCCAGCCGCCCGAGCGGAAGTTGAGCACCTACAATCCTTTCTAAAGGCTGTGGATCGGCTCAAGAAGCCCTGGCTTTTCCTGCCGGGCAACCATGACCCGACTGCTTCCGTTCTGATGCCTTTGGCCGGAATGTGTGGGCGAGCCATCACGGAGTCCTGCTGTTTTGAATGGATAGGGTTACGGGTTTTGGCTGTACCCTGGACTCCTCCCTGTGGCTGGGGCTGGCAACTCACCTCTAGCCATTTACAAGAGCTGCTAACTCTTTTTGAGCGACCCCCCTACCCGATTGACCTGCTGATTACCCATGCTCCGCCCCGGGGACTTTTGGATGAAGCGGGTAAGTGGTACCACCGCCGTATGCCAACGCTGCGTCCACTCTTAGATCAACTCCAACCTCGCTACTACCTGTGCGGACACATGCATTGGGATGGCGGTAAAGTTGAGCGCTGTGGCCCTACCCTTGTGGTCAATGCCGCCTTACACAATATGGTGCTCGAGATCCATTGACAATCTTCGCTAAGATACGCCAGATGCAGCCTTTGGTTTGGCTCCGGATCCCATGCCTCGTCCTCTGATTTTGGCCAGCAGCAGCCCCGGCAAATTGCGGGAGTTCAATGCTTTTTTTCAAGCCTGCGCTTCTGGGTGGGAGTTGCGCCTTAAACCGGCGGAGTTGGAGGTGGAAGAAACGGGAGCCACTTTTGCGGAAAATGCCCTGCTTAAAGCAACAACGGTGGCGAAAGCTCTAGGGGAATGGACCATTGCCGATGACTCAGGTTTATCGGTAGTGGCTCTCAAGGGTGCTCCCGGGATCCATTCTGCTCGTTATGCTCCTACTGATGCTGCCCGGGTTGCACGATTGCTCAAGGAAATGGACGGGATCCCCCACCGCGAAGCTACCTTTCACTGTGCAGTGGCGCTGGTGGATCCGCAGGGGCAGGTACGCGCTTTGGTGGAGGGGGTGTGTCAGGGGCAGATCTTGACCGAGCCACGGGGACAGGGAGGGTTTGGTTACGACCCGCTGTTTTGGGTGCCTGAGTTGGGGTTGACCTTCGCGGAAATGAGCCCGGCCCAAAAAGAGGAAATGGGCCATCGCGGACAAGCCTTACGGGCTTTGAAGGAGCAGTTGCTTATTTTGGGGGCCAGTCTGGGCTAGGTTGTAGGCAGGGTTTATGTGGATACCCGTTTTGCGTTGGGAGCTTAGAGGATGACCTTTGCTGGGGATCAAGATTCCACTCGGGATCCGAATCTGCCGTCAGGCAATCGGGAAGAGGAACGAAAGTCCGATTCCACAAGAGAGGGAGCGATGCGTCCCCCTTCCTATTCCCGTGGGGATGGCTTCACTCCTGGGGAGGGCCGTCGCACCCCGCCCCCTCTACCGGATCGAGATCCACATCAAGATCCGCTCTCTGAAGGTCGCCGTACTGGATCTGCTGGCGGTTCCGCGGACGATTGGCTTGATTCTGGTCGCACCAGCGGGACAGAGTCCTCTCGCGCCAGTGGGACGGAATCTTTTTCCCCCCGTGCTGGCCGCGAACCCCGAGAAACCGCGATGGGATCCGGATCCCCTCGATCCACCGAACGCTCCAGCCCCAGTCGTTCCGGGCAAGCTCTAGTGCCTCGCCGCCCTGCTCCGAGCAGCCGGGCCTATGAGGGATCCGAATCCGCTCGTTCTACCTATGCCAACCCCTATCGAAGGGAATCCAGATACCGCAGTGACTACAGCCGTTCTGCTGCTTCAGGGTACACCTCCAGCTATGTTGACGGGGGGGGCTTCGGCACAGGGGCAGGATCCGGGGGTTCCCGTGGAGGGCTTTCTCCTTCGGGTCTGACAGTGGTGGCTCTGGTGGCGCTGTTGGCCTTTTTTGGTGGCTTTGCAATCCGTAACATCTTTGCAGAGAGTGGGGGCTTCGATGATGAACGCCCGATCCGAGCCGCCAATGTACCAGAGGCGTTTCGGGAGTTTTGCTTTGCCTACAACGGCACGGCTTCATTTACGGTGGTGGAGCTGACTAGCGTCTCCGCCTTGACCATGGCTTCGGTGCCCATCTACAAAATGGATACCTGTACGATTCCGGTTAGCCAGACTGCTAATGCGCTGCAAGCCCTTGGCATTCGGGGGCGTGCAGACACTCTAGGTCCTCAGTTGGGTGGCTCCAATCTCACCTTGATTGAGCTTCCCCTGGCCAGCGGTTTGGCAAGGGCCATCTACAACCAATTTCCCGCTCTGGCCAACCAAGGTAATGAAGCCCAGGTGTTATCCCAACTGGAAAGCACTATTAACAGCGCTCTTAGGTCGAACATCGAAGGGCTGGCCCTGCAAAGTCTCGAGGCCACCAATATCCCGGATGTGTATGTGATGGTACCGGGGCACTCCTTTAATTTGCAGCCTCAGCTCAACCTGCGTTGAATTATTTACGGATGCGGTCGGGCGTGTTCATTACTCTAGAGGGGGGAGAAGGAGCTGGCAAAACCACGCAACAGGCTCTTTTGGCGGAGCGGCTGCAGCAGGAGGGGTACACCTGTCTGTGTACCCGTGAGCCGGGAGGTACACCTCTTGGCAAAGAACTGCGAGCTTTACTGCTGCATGGGGATCCCATCTCACCCCTGGCGGAGTTGCTCTTGTATGCAGCGGATCGAGCGGAGCATGTGCAAACCCGGATTCAGCCGGCTCTGGCGGCGGGGCAGGTGGTGGTTTGTGACCGCTTCACCGACTCGACACTGGCCTATCAGGGTTATGGGCGCGGCCTCGACTTAGATCTGATTCGGCAGGTGAACCAATTGGCTACCGGCACCTTGCAGCCTCACCTCACTCTCTGGCTGGATTTGCCGCCGCAGGTGGGGTTGGGGCGGGCCCGTTCCCGACAAGCTGCTGGATTCAGCGAGGCAGGAGCCCTCCAGTCCACTTCTGCCGACCGCATGGAACAAGCACAACTGCCTTTCCACCAACGGCTATACCAGGGTTTTCAGGAGCTGGCTGCCACAGAACCCCAGCGGATTGTGCGCATCGATGCCCAGGGATCCCCGCAAGAGGTGGCCCAGCGCATTTGGTCGGTGGTCAAGAGCCGTTTGGCTGAGTATTGTGCTCCGCAGAACCCGGAGGGTCAACGGAGGGGTTGAACAGTTGCCCTACCCACTGCCAGAGCCCTGCTTCATCAGCCCCGAGCCTCAAGGTTAAAGTTCGGTTAAGATAGTCTCTCTTGGGTAATTCCCAGGTTGTGCAAATCCACAGGCTAGTTGCCCGAAGTTAGTGCTGTTGGGTTCTGGAAGGACGCCTCATCGATGAACACAGTTGCTGCCGAACAGAAGATCCTGCTCTCGCCCCCATCTACACCTACCCTAGCCTCAGAAGCCCACCACCTTTTGCAGCGGCAGTGGCAACGGTTGCAAAAGCATGTGGCGCGGGTCATTGCCCATCATGAAGAGGCTGCCGAATCCCTCCATCAAATTCGGGTGGCGCTGCGGCGGGTCGGCACCTGGGTGCAGGTTTTTCAGGGATCCCTCAAGCTACCTAAGCCCCTCCAGCTCAAACGGATACAAAAATTAGCCAGCGCCCTCGGCAAACAACGGGATCTGGACGTGCTGCTGGAGATCCTACAAGAACCCTGCTGGAGGGGGATCCCGCCAACCCAACAGGCGGAATTAGAACAGTTGAGGGCGGACTTATCCCATCGGCGGGCCAAAGCCCAAGACCGTTCCCGTCGCCTTTTGAAGGATCCCACTTTTCTGGAATTCCAAGGGGCTTGCGAGCACTGGCTAGCCCAACCCCGCTACACTCCCCAAGCCCAACTGCCTCTACAAGACAGCCTGCCCCATTTGCTCACCCCACTGTTGGCCCAATGGCTCCTCCAACCGGGATGGCGGATCCCCTCGCTTCCCTGCAAGGGATCCGAAACCAAACAGTTGCATGAGTTGCGTAAAGCGGGTAAGCGACTGCGCTATCAGGTGGAGTTTTTCTCCAACTTCTACGGCACTGATGTTCAGGAATGGCTGGAAAGCTTGAAAAGCCTACAGGATCAACTGGGCCGTTTTAACGATTTACAGGTTTTGCAGGCGCACTTGGATCCCCAATCAGATCTGAAACCGATTTTACAGGCCCAACAAGCCCTGGCTCTGCAGGACTGGCCACTGCACCAACAGCGAAACCTCACCCCCGCACACCAGCGGCAGCTTTATCAGATGCTTCTGACTCCCACCTTGGTAGAAAGCATTCAGGCCTCAGAAGCTGTGTAGCGGGCTAGACAGCAGGGATCCGTCCATTTGCGCTCCAATGGGTGGGGCGTGAAAATAAGTGAAAATAAAGGTTGGGTCATAAAGGTTAAGTCGGGATCCCATTTCTCGGACGCGACCGGAACCTTGCGCCGCCTTTGCACGACTCCAAAGCCTGAGGAGATCAGGCTTCTGACCTCTCCGGCTCCAACTTCGACGCGCTGTATTTGGGGAAACAGGATGAAAAAGTGGATTGCCTCGGTTACGACGCTGCTCTGCTGCCTGCTCACCTTGGGAACCTTTTGGCCCAAGACCACCTCAGCCCAGCAACAAACCCTCAACCTTTATATCTGGTCAGAATACATCGACCCGGACATCATCACCGCCTTCGAAGCGGAAACCAACAGCCGTGTGGTGGTCAGCCTGTACGAATCCAACGAAGATATGGTGGCCAAGTTGCAGGGGGGCGGTGTAAGTCAGTACGACATTGTGGTGCCAACCGACTACATCGTGCCCAACATGCTGGAACTGGGCCTGTTGCAACCCCTCAACAAAGACCTCATCCCCAACTTCAGCAACCTCGGCGAAAAATTTGTTAGCTTGCCCTTCGATCCTGAGAATACTTACACCGCTGCCTACCAATGGGGCACCACAGGGATTGGCTATCGCCGGGATCGCCTACCGGAAGATTTTGAGCGCTCTTGGGGACTTATCTTTGATCCTGAGCAACAGGTCGGCCCCTTCGTGATGATCGACGACATGCGCTCCATGATTGGGGCCGCTGCAATCTATCTGGGCTTCGACATGAACACTACAGTTCCCTCGGAACTTCGGCAAATCCAGCAGTTGCTCATCGAGACCAAGCGCCGCAGTGCCGGCTTAATTGGGGGCGTAGGGGGCAAAAATCAACTGGTATCGGGTACCGCCAATGTGGCCATCGTCTACAGCGGCGATGCCCTACAGGCAGCAGAAGAAACTCCCGAAATTGGCTACTTTGTACCGCAGGAAGGGGCCAACATTTGGCTTGATACCTTGGCGATTCCGGCACGGGCTCCGAACCCTGAGCTGGCCAACCGCTTTATCAACTTCATTTTGGAGCCTGAAATCGGTGCTCAACTGAGCAACTACAACCGCTTTGCCACCCCCAATGCCGCCGCGTTACCGATGATCGAGCCGGAAGATCTGGAAAACCCCGCCATTTACCCAGACGAAGAGATTCTGGCTAAGCTTACCTATTCCAGCGTGCTCTCTGGGGAAGAAATGCGTCTGATCGATGCCCTCTGGACGACGGTAAAAAGCAGCTAAACCAACCCAACGGGATCCCGTCCACTCTTTTCATGCTAGCTGTCAGGGTTGAGAAGGTTAGAATGCTAAGCGACCTGCCCTAAGGATCCTTGGCAATGCTCGACCTTTACGCTTGGCCCACCCCAAATGCCTACAAGGTCTCGATCATGCTGGAGGAGGTGGGGATCCCTTACAACGTCATTCCCGTCAATATCGGCAAAGGGGATCAGTTCAACCCCGAGTTTCTCAAGATCAGCCCCAACAACAAAATGCCCGCCATTGTGGATCCCGATGGCCCGGGTGGCAAGCCCTATTCGCTCTTTGAGTCGGGCGCAATCTTGATGTATCTGGCAGAGAAAACCGGGCAACTAATGCCCACAGAAATGGGATCCCGCTATCGCGTCATTCAATGGTTAATGTTCCAAATGGGGGGCATAGGGCCGATGATGGGCCAGGCCAACCACTTCCAGTACTACGCTCCGGAAAAGATCCCCTATGCCATCGACCGCTATGTCAAAGAGACCGGGCGCCTGTTTGGGGTCGTGGAGCGAGTGTTGGCAGAGTCGGAATATCTGGCGGGAGATTACTCCATTGCCGATATTGCCAGTTTTCCCTGGATGCGTGGCTACGAACGGCAGGGGCTGAACATCGAGGATTTTCCCCAGGTCAAGCGTTGGTTGGCAGCAATTGAGGCCCGTCCCGCAGTGCAGAAGGGATTGCAACTCTTGGCAGAGGTGCGCCGTCCCCCCAGTCAAACCATGAGTGACGATGAGCGGCAGATTTTATTTGGTGAGCTGCAATACCAAAAACGCTGATGTCAAGAGGGATTTGCCATGCTTCAGAGTCTTGACATAAAACTTGACACTTTTTAACACTTGAGCCAAAGTGGAAATGTCACCAGTTGATGGAGTTGAAACCATGGAAAACCAAGAAGCTAAGTTTGGCTTTACCGCCTTCGCCGAAAAGTGGAACGGTCGTTTGGCGATGCTGGGCTTTGTGATCGGCGTAGCTACTGAATTGCTGACTGGCCAAGGGATCCTCTCCCAAATCGGCTTGCTATGATTCCTAGTCTGCGGACTTCTTCTTGTAGATACTTCATAGATAGTCTGTAGATGGATTTGCAAGCTGGCTTGATCTTGATGAGGGGTCGCTGATCTACGCTCCCTGAGTTCGGCCCGGGCTCTTTACTTAGCGATTGTCCACTTCGTAACCTAGTACCCAAGGCTTCTGAGCTGGATCTGAGATAGGGCTGCGCAAAGCACTCTCTCGGCTCCAGCTTTTTACGGCCTTGGCAAGATTTGTATTGGGTGGGTTAATGGTTAAGGTCGTGGCAGGTTGAGTTCGGCGAGGAAGAGGCTAAGCTAGCTCGATCTGCTGGTCAAAACTCCTGTCAGACCTAGCTCGTCAAATGCACCACCAGCCCGCCCAAGGATCCCGGCCAATCCTAGGTAATACAGCAAAGGAACCAACAACCGCTGCATCAGTAGCCCTTCTCGCCCCAGCAACTCCACCGTTGCTGCCGCTGCCACAATGTTGGAGACACAAATCACATTTCCTGCCGAAGCCCCGACGCTCTGTAGAGCAATGATCCAGCTGGTGGAGGCCCCAATTTCTTCTGCCACCCCAAACTGAAACAGCGAAAACATCATATTGCTCACCGTGACACTACCGGCCACAAAAGCGCCGATCATTCCCACCACTGGCGCAAACAGGGGCCAAGTTTGACCCGCCAACGCTGACATTCCCTGCGCTAGCGCCAGGGGCATACTGGGCAGTCCCGCCGCATTCACGTCGGAGTTGATAAAGACCCTTGCCATCAGCACTGCCGCCCCTAAAGCCAGGGTGGTTTTGCCTAAGAGGGGAATGGCCTCTGTGATGGCTCCCTGGAGTTCAGCCGGTTTCATCTGGTGCAACCCATAGGTGAGCAGCACCACCGCCAAAAATAAGGTTGCCGGTAGGTACAGGGGTTGTGTAGAAATAGTCAGGGTTGTGCCAAATAGGTTGGGCCAACTGAGTCGCACACTTTGTAGCCATCCCCGCAGCGGCAGAGCTTGCAGCCGAGACACCACCAGCAACAGCCCCAGCAACAGGTAGGGCAACCACGCTTTCACCACGGTCATAGCTGCCGGAGCTGCTCGTAGTTGGGGCATCAGGGATCCCGTCCACTCCGTGGGCCATTCGCGGGCAAAATCCCAGCTCTGCTCCGGCATTAACCAACCCCGCCGCACCACGGCAACCACTAGCCCTAAGCCCACCAATCCCCCGATCAAAGAAGGGAACTCTGGCCCTAACAAGACCGCCGTGAGAGCATAGGGCAGCGTAAAAGCCACACCCGCAAAGAGGGCAAACGGCCAAACTTGTAATCCTTCTGACCAGGAGCACCGGTCCCCAAAGAAGCGGGTAAGGATCAACACCAAAATCAAGGGGATGAAACTACCGATCAAGGCGTGTAGGATCCCAGCTTGGGCCGCCACCTGCAGCAGAAACCCCGCAAAAGAGACATTCTGGTCAGCCAAAGCCCGTTCAACGGTTTCGGATCCCCCCAATCCTGTGGCTACCCCAAACAGAATTGGAGTTCCCACTGCCCCAAATGTGGAAGGGGTGCTTTGGATGATCAGGGCCGCCATCACCGCCGCCAGAGCCGGGAACCCCACTGCCACCAGCAAGGGCACACAAATCACCGCCGGAGTGCCAAAACCGGAGGCCCCTTCGATAAAACTGCCAAACAACCAGGCGATCAGGATCACCTGGATCCGTCGGTCCTCTGAAAGACTGAGGAGGTTTTGCCGAATGACACTGATGGCTCCCGAGACTCGCAACACATTCAACAGCAGAATGGCCCCAAACACGATGTAGAGAATTTCGGCTGCGATCACCAGCCCCTGCACCAAAGAAGCCATCACCTGCCGCAAGGGCACTTGCCACATCAGCAACGCCACCCCCGAGGTTACCCCCAAGGCTGCCGGCATGGCTTGGCTGGCAGGACGACGCCCCACCACCAACAACAGAAACACAGTAAAAATCGGTAGCAATGCGACTAGGGAATAAAACAGTAAAGCCATCAGAGTAGGAAAGTGTGCTTGCGTTTGGCATCGAGAAGATGTCAGTCTAGGGAATCGAAGGGATCCCTTATAACCGTACTCTGTCAGGGCTCATGAATTTTTTTGGTGTCGGACTGCCGGAAATGTTGGTCATCTTTACGGTGGCTCTCTTGGTCTTTGGGCCGCGCAAACTGCCTGAAATCGGGCGTACACTGGCCAAAACCCTGCGCAGCTTGCAGGATGCCTCCAAAGAGTTTGAGACACAACTGAACAAAGAGGCACGAGAACTGGAAAAAGCGACTCGCACCCCAACAACCGTTGCCGCCACCTCTCCCAAGGCATCCAAAGCGGCAGCCAAGGCTCAGCCCAAAACCGAGTCGGTAGCTACAGCAGACAGTCCCACAGAATCGGTGACAGAGCCGGAATCCACCCCCGAACCGGTGGCCGCTGCACCCGAAGCCGAAAACCCTCAAACCGCAGACGCTGCCTAACTGACTCCCATGGCCCGTTTCAACCCGCTTTGCTTTGGCATGGAAATCACCCGCATGTTCGAGCAAGGGCAGTCCTACTTTGCCCCCTCGAAAGTGGAAACCTGGCTGCGGCAACATGATCAAAACCCCTCCGACTACGAGATCTCCTTCCATCAGGAGCTACCCCCGGTCGGCTCCTCGGCAGTGATGTGGATTCGTATTGACCTAAAGCGCCTGGATGGGCAACCCGTGGATCCCTGGTTGTTGGAGGAGATCAACCGCGTGGACTGAGCACTAGCGGATACAGAGTTTCTCTAATGTCTTTCCTGCCATCTATGCCCCAGCCGCAGCCTATTCAATTTTTGAACGAATCTGATTTTGGCTACGAGAAAGCAAAAGGGTTTGGATAGACATATAGGCCAATACGGGTGTCTCCCGATGGAGGCTAGGAACAGGTACTGTGAGGGCAGTCAAACTTATCCCACTACTACCGCCATGTCTGGGATCCCTGTGGCCAAACTGCCTTTCTCTGAACGAGCCAGATTGGAACCTCGAAGCTTAACTCTAGAGGAAGTCACCCTTTCTGCGTCTTCTTTGACTTTGCTTGAACACTGCCCACGCCTGTTTCGGTATGTCTACCTGGAGCGATTGATTTGGCCTTCTGCTGATGTTTTTGAGCACGAACGGGAGCAGCAACAGGGGCGGCAGTTTCATCGTTTGGTGGAGTTGTATAGCCAGGGACGAGAGGTGGAGTCGCGTTTGCCCAGCTTGGATGAGGAGGTACAGCAGTGGTGGCAAGTGTTTCTGGCCAGTCCCCATGCCCATCCGCAGGGACGGGTATTTGCCGAGTTGCCCCTGTGGCAACGGATAGAGGGGTTTAAGCTGATCGCCCGTTTGGATCGGCTGGTGATTACCCCCGGATCCCTGCACATTGTCGATTGGAAAACTGAGCGCCATCGCCCTCTCGATAGACATCTACCCAAAAGCTGGCAGGTGCGACTTTATCCCTTGTTGCTTTGTGGGGTGGCCGAGCAACTGCCCTTAGAGAGTCCTTTCCACCCTGAGCAGGTACAGCTCACCCTCTGGTATGCCCAGCATCCGCAGCAACCCTTCCACTTGCACTACAGCACTACCGCCTATGAGCAAGGTCTGGCTGATCTGAAAGCTACCCTGACCCATCTGCGACAACTAGAAGCGCAAGACTTTCCCTTGACACCCTACACCGAACGCTGTAGCAGTTGTCTGTTTCGCTCCCGCTGCTATGGGCTTTTGCCGGAAGGGATCCCGCCAGAAGAAATTCGGGATTGGGTTTGGCCGTCAGAGGTTCAGATCTCCCCTGAGGATCCCCCCATGGATTGAGGGTTGTCTCAAAGTAAGGCCGGTTGCGGCAGGATTCCCTTGGGCAACAGTCCGTGTACCCCCTTCATGGGGCTATTCACCACCTGAGTGATGTGAAAGTTCACGGCAATGCTACAGAGCACATAGGCTTCCTCCCGCTCGATGCCAACAAACTTGTGCAGAAAATCGATCATCCGCTTCAGGGCCAGTTCAAAGGCTGTATCCAGATCTTCAGCAAAACCCAGGGTGATGAAATCCGTAGGGGTTTCCGCCATCGGTGCCTGGAAATGCAAATCCTTGCGCAGGATCAGCTGCAGGGTGCCGTTCATGGAGGTTTCGATCGCCGTCACATCAATTTCTCCATCCCCCTGAGCAGCGTGGCCATCCCCCACTGAGAAGAGGGCACCGGGCAGGAAAACCGGCAAAAAGACACGGGATCCCGCCTGCAGCTGGCGATTGTCGATGTTGCCACCATAGGCCCCAGGCGGTACGGAGTTACGGCTGGTTTCGTCGGTGGCCACGCCCAGAATGCCGAAAAAGGGTTGAATGGGAACACGAATGCCACTGCCAGGGGGAAACTCTGCCACCCCTTGCTCCAGATCCAGATCGATAAAGCGCAGCCGAGGTTGATCAAACTCTCCAGGTAGGGCTCCCCAACCGGGACGAATCGCATTGAAGCCAATCGGTAGACGCGGGGTTATCGCCTGCAATCGTACCTCCAACACATCCCCTGGCTCTGCACCCTCCACATAGATCGGCCCGGTTAACAGATGTGGCCCTGGCCCCACGCGGCGCTCGGCAGGTAGGGTTTTACAGATTTCGATGAACTCCGGCGTGAAAAAGCGATCCGGTGCTTTGCCGTAGTGGGCAAACCCTGAGTAGGTTTCCACCTGCACCACATCCCCTGATTGCACCCGCAAGGCCGGGGGCAGAGTTGAAGAAAACCCGCCCAAATGAACGGTGCTGGGGGTGGCATGGAGGGTGTAGGTCGGCACGGCAGGGATCCCTTGTGAAAAGATGCAGGCAAATCGTGAATTTATCCTGAATCAGGTTGTTCGCCAAACTCGTATCTGCGGCTACCAAATTCTTCGGGATGGACTTCGGGTGAAATGTTCTCCGGTTGGAGTTCACCTGATGCTCGGGGAACCCTGCATCAAATGTTGATCTGAGGAACTTGTGCCCAACGTAACTTCAACACAGTCTCAGGCTTGCATACTGGGTAAGTGTTGTTGTCTGACTGGTCAACTGTGATTTCTGGTGCTCGGGATCCCGACTGGGATGTGGAACTAAGGGGCCTCTACAAGCGTTTTGGGGATTTTGTTGCCTTGGATGGCATTGATTTGCAAATTCGCCGGGGGGAGTTTTTTGGTTTGCTCGGGCCTTCAGGATGTGGCAAAACGACCTTGCTGCGCATTTTGGCTGGTCTGGAAATGGCCGATGCCGGGGCAGTGGTGATCCGGGGTCGCCCGGTGGGGCACTTGCCGGCCCACAAGCGCAATGTCAACACTGTGTTTCAAAGTTATGCCCTCTTCCCCTTCATGACCGTCGAGGAAAATGTTGGGTTTGGCTTGCGCATGCGGGGATTACGGGGAGAGACTGTCCGTAAGAAAGTGGCGGCAGCTCTAGAGTTGGTGGAAATTGGGGCTTTTGCCGGGCGCAAACCCCATGAGTTGTCCGGTGGGCAACAGCAGCGGGTGGCTTTAGCACGGGCTTTGGTGAACGAACCGGAGGTACTGTTGCTGGATGAGCCGCTCTCGGCTTTGGATGCCAAGTTGCGCAAGCAGCTACAGGTGCAGTTGTGCGAGTTGCAGCGCCGCTTGGGGATGACGTTTATTTTTGTTACCCACGACCAAGAGGAGGCCCTGGTGACCAGCGACCGGGTGGCGGTGATGCGGGCGGGACGCATTGAGCAAATGGGCTTGATCGATGAGGTCTACGAACGTCCGGCAACGGCTTTTGTGGCGGAGTTCCTCGGGGCGAGCAACCTGCTACAGGGTACCGCCTGTGGTACCGACTGTGTGGACACCCCGTTGGGGAAGTTGAAGGTGTTGGGGATCCCGGCCAGCCATGAACCGGTGCAGCTGGCGATTCGACCGGAAAAAATTCAGCTTTCTCGCACAGGTTGGGATCTGTTGCCTAATCAAGTGCCGGTGCGGGTGGAGAACCTGATCTACACCGGGGCGGAGAACCAGTACCTGTTGCGCACAGCCCAGGGGCAGCACCTCAAGGCCACGGCTCTCAACATGGACAATGAAGACTTTGGCTTTGAAATTGGTGAAGCGCTGGTGGCCCATCTGCCCCCGAAAAGCCTCATCCGCTTGCAACCTGCTCCTCTACCACCCAGCCCTATGGAGGATCCCTAGATGCTTGAGGCAGAATCTCCCGTGACGGGAAAAACGGCTCCAACTGAATATTCAGGGGATCCCAGCTCTGGGCAACAAAGCTCTCGACGAAGTTCACAAAGAGCGAACCCATCCAAAGGAGGTTGGGATCGGCGGCAGGTTCGATTTGGGGAAATGCTCACGCCCCTGGGAGAACTGGGGCGCAGCCTGATTTTTGTCGGGCCAGGGGTGCTGTGGGTAATGTTTTTTTTGGTGCTGCCGGGGTTGTTGCTGGTGGTGTATAGCTTCCTCAGTCGGGGGGATTTTGGCCAGATTCAACTGCCCCTGACTTTGGACAATTACCTGCGTATTCTCGGCTATGGCCCCTTGGGCTGGACCCCGATCTACTGGCAGATTTTGGGACGCAGCCTGCTGGTGGCAGCGGTAACCACCTTCTTTTGTGTGCTGTTGGCTTACCCGCTGGCCTTTTTTATTGCTGCTCACCCACCCCGGCAACGGGATCTGCTGCTGACGTTGGTGGTGGTACCCTTCTGGACGAATTTGGTGATTCGCACCTACGCCTGGATGCTGGTGTTGGGGCCAGAGGGATGGCCAGCTCGCTTGGCTGCCTGGATAGGCTGGATCCCTCCCCAAACGGCGCTTTACCCCAGTTGGCTGGCGGTTTATCTGGGCATGGTCTACACGTTTTTGCCCTACATGGTTCTGCCCCTCTACACGGCGGTGGAGCGCATCGATTGGCGGCTGGCGGAAGCAGCACGAGATCTCTATGCCAATGGTTGGCAGGTGTTTTGGCGGGTGCTCTTCCCGCAGACGTTGCCGGGGTTGGCCTCGGGGCTGATTTTGGTCGGGATCCCTGCCTTTGGCATGTTTGTGGTGCCGGATTTGCTGGGGGGGAGCAAAACCTTGCTTATCGGCAATGTGATTCAGTTGCAGTTTGGCTCTAGCCTTGACTATCCCTTTGGGGCGGCCCTGAGCTTTTTGGTGACCGGCCTGACGCTGGGGCTGATCTATGCCTACAGCCGCTATGCCGGCAGCCGCAGCCTAGAAGATCTGGTTTGAGGATGAACCGTGGGCTTTGATCAGGGCAGCCAATTGTTTGCGCATCAGGATCCCAGGCTTATCGGTGAACATATGCTGTTCGGCGCTGAGGGTAAGGGGGACATCGGGATCCGTTGTTTCCAAGATGGCTTTGTCTTCTAGGGTAACGGCGCGGTCGAAACGGATAACCTCTGCCGCCGGGGTCTCGGCTTCGGTGTCGTTGCGCAGACAAAACTGCACCACCTGTGAGGCGCGGTCGTTAATCGGGGTGGGGGTATTGACAATCACATGGCTGCGGCCATTCGGGTAGCGGATGTGGATGTGGTTGGTGAAGGGTAGATGCCAGATCAAGGTGGTGGTGCGCTCGGTTTTGGCGGAGGCAATGCCCAGGTTGTGTTGCTGCAGTTCTGGATTGGTAACCCCGATCACCGTGTGGTTGCGGATGCCGTAGTCCAGCTCCTCGATCTCAAACTGGCTGGGTACTAAATCTTCCTTGCTGCCGAAGGTGTATTGATGCACAAAGCTGATGTGGGCGGCATCAAACTCATTTTCACAGATGCGCAAGCTCGCACATTCCCAGCGCTCATAAAACTCGTGGATGAGACGGTAACGGGGATCCTCCGCTTCCGGAATGACCGGGATCCCGCGTAGGGGTTGGGGATGCAGACACACCCAGGCATAGCCATAGCGGGTCTGGCAGAGATAGGCGGGAATGCGATAGCTGTCTGGGATACGGGAGGGATCCTGCAATTGGGGCACCTTGACACAAGCGCCCGTGCCATCAAATTCCCAACCATGGTAAGGGCAGCGAATATGACCCTCGCAGACGCTCCCCCGAGACAGTTGTGCCGATCGATGACAACAGCGATCCGCAGCGGCTTGCGGTTGCCCGGCTTCATCCAGCCAAAGGACAATCTTCTCCCCCAAAAGTTCAAAAGGTTGCGGGGATCCCTCCCTCAACAGGCTCAGGGGCATCACCGGGTACCAGAAGCGCCGAAAGACAGGATGCTGAGTCACCAACATGGCAGAACGATCAACAAAAAATGAGCTGCATCCTATGTAGCAAATTCGTGAACTTGGTTCCGTAGCCCGTGCCACAATCCCTAGTTCATCCTCACCAGCAGAAAAGAACTCCATAAAAAACTCCATAGGGATCATGACTGATGACCCAGCCAAAAGGGATCCCGTTGGTGAGGGGAGGAGCCTTTGCACATCTGGTAGGTTGAGAATGTTGGTGCGGACTCCGTCCTGCTGACGCGACCAGTGCCAGTTTTGAGGGATCCCTTGACCCAAACCATGTCTCTTCAGACCTCTTTGCAACCCACTATCCCGAATTGCTCCCCCTCCTCTCCAAAGCCACCCTCTTTCGATGCCCTTGTCATTGGTTCTGGCATTGGCGGCTTGGTCACAGCCACTCAGTTGGCGGCCAAGGGATACCGCGTGTTGGTGTTGGAAAAGTATCTGATCCCGGGGGGGAGTGCCGGTTATTTTGACCGTCCGGATCCCAATGGCAACGGCTCCTACCGCTTTGATGTCGGCGCTTCCATGATCTTTGGTTTGGGCAGCCAGGGCACCACCAACCTACTGACACGGGCGCTGGCGGCGGTGGGCCAATCGTTGGATTCTGTCCCCGACCCGGTGCAGATCGCCTATCACCTGCCCCATGGGTTGAATCCACGGGTGCATCGGGATTACGAGCGGTTTTTGCAGGAGTTGTCCGCCTATTTCCCCTCTGAGAGAGCCGGGATCCGCCGCTTTTACGATGCCATGTGGCCGATTTTCAACAGCCTGAACGCGATGGAGCTGCTCTCGTTGGAAGAGCTAGGCTACCTGTGGCGGTCGTTTGTGGGTCATCCCCTAGGCTGCTTGATCTTGGCGCGGTATTTGCCGGTGAATGTCGGTCAGGTGGCACGGCGCTACTTACGGGATCCCAATTTGCTGCGTTTTATCGACATGGAGTGCTACTGCTGGTCGGTGGTCCCGGCGGATCGCACCCCCATGATCAATGGAGGTATGGTGTTTTGCGACCGGCACTACGGCGGCATCAACTATCCGAAGGGAGGGGTGGGGCAGATTGCCCAAAAGTTGGTGCAGGGGCTGGAGGCTCATGGCGGCCAAATTCGTTACAAAGCTCGAGTACGGCGGATTCTGGAGGAACGAGGACGGGCGATTGGGGTGGAGCTAACCACTGGCGAGAAACTCTTGGCCCGTAAGGTGATTTCCAATGCTACCCGCTGGGATACCTTTGAGCAGCTGTGGCCGGGATCCCTGCCGAAGGCAGAACAACGCTGGCAAAGCCGCTATCAACAGTCCCCCAGCTTTTTAAGTTTGCACTTGGGGGTGCGGGCAGAAGGTCTTTCCGGTGAGCGGGATTGTCACCACATCCTGTTGGAAGATTGGGACTCCATGGAAGCGGAACAGGGCACAATTTTTGTCTCCATCCCTACCCTGTTGGATCCTGACCTAGCCCCCCCAGGTCGGCACATCGTGCATGCCTTTACCCCCAGTTGGATGCAGACTTGGCAAGGGCTAAGCCCAGCCGAATACCAACAGCGCAAGCAACAGGCTGCAGACCGTTTAATCCAGCGCTTGGAACGCATCTGGCCCCAGTTGGGATCCCATATCGAGCTGAGGGAAGTCGGTACCCCCCGCAGCCACCGCCGTTTTTTGGGCCGCGTCAACGGTACCTATGGCCCAATCCCCAGTCAGGATCCCTGGGGGTTGTTGGGGATGCCCTTTAACCGTACCGCGATCCCCGATTTGTACTGTGTGGGCGATAGCACCTTTCCCGGCCAGGGGCTGAATGCGGTGGCCTTCTCCGGGTTTGCCTGTGCCCATCGGGTGGCTGTGGATTTGGGGTAAACCTGTTAAAGGTGGATATTAGGCCAGGACTGAATGCAAGAACCTACCCTTCCGTCTGTGCAAGAGAGGCTCCTCAAGGGCATCCAAGCGCAACAAGCAGGGGAACTCCAGCAGGCCGAAGCAATATACCTAGAAATTTTGGCTGAATATCCTGAACAGGCGGATGCTCTGCATCTGTTGGGAACAGTCTCTCAGGCATTGGGTGAACTGGAGCTGGCCGCTTCTTTAATCGAATCGGCGATTGAGCAAAACCCTCAAGTTGCTCTCTACCACCACAATTTGGGCGTTGTTTATGAGTCTCTGGGTCAACTTGAGAATGCCTTGTCTTGTTATCAAAAAAGTCTTCAACTCAATCCTCAGGCTCTTACATCAGCTTTTCAAGCAAGTAAACTCTTATTAAATCTAAGACGAAGCGAAGAAGCAATCCCACTGCTTAACTCACTGTTAGGTCATCACCCATCACAAAGCGGGATCCCTTTGGCAGAGGTGCATCTCTATTTGGCGATTGCTTGTCGGGATCAAGGTGAACATTCTGTTGCCCTCAGTCATCTTGAACAAGCCCTGATTTTGGATCCCGACCTAGCACAAGCCAGATGGTTTTATCATCTCTATCTACCTGCTGTCTATCAGAATGAACAAGAACTTGAGTACTTTCGTTCACGGTTCATTAAACATTTAGATATTTTGATTGAGGAAACTCCTCTAGAGACTCAAGAGCAACAGAAAACTGCCTTGTCAGCTTCTGGTTTAGGAACCAATCATTACTTACAATATCAAGGCTTTAATGACATTGAGCTACAAAGAAAATATGCCAATTTTGTTCAAAGCATTGTAAAAGCCTGTTATCCTGAATGGAGTTCTCCGCCACCTCCAAGGTCTCGCTCCAAAGGGGATCCCATTCGGGTAGGGTTCCTTTCAGACTCCATGCGAGCATGTTCCTACAGTCGCCTGTCCCTGGGCTGGGTAAAGTACTTGAATGCTCATTTGAATGCGGATTTGAGCACCAATCAGGCTAACCCTGATAGGATTGATAGGAAATTTAAGATTTTTGCCTACCATGTGGATCCCAAAACCGATTTCATGACAGAGTTGTATCGTCAATATGCTGATACTTTTCGTCATATCCCAGCCGGCCTTGAAGCAGTAGCAACCCAGGTTTTGCAAGATCAGTTAGACGTTCTGGTGTATCTGGAGATTGGCTTATCCCCTCTTATTTTGCAATTGGCTTCGTTACGCTTGGCTCCGGTGCAATGTTCCACCTGGGCACATCCAGTAACTTCCGGTCTCTCTACCATTGACTACTTTCTCTCCAGCGATTTAATGGAGCCAGACAATGGGCAAGAGCACTACAGTGAGACATTGATCCGGTTGCCCCATTTGGGAACTTGTTTTGAAAAGCCAGCTTTACCAAAACAAAATCGCTACCGTACAGATTTTGGCTTACGGAAAGATGCGGTTGTCTATCTGACTTGCCAATATTTGGGTAAGTATCTTCCACAGTATGATTATCTATTTGCCGCTATTGCCAAGCGGGTGCCGACTGCCCAGTTTGTCTTTTTAGCCCTGCCCAATAGGGCTATTGCTGAGAAATTTCGTCAGCGTTTAGCCAACGTTTTCTCTGCTTACGAGCTGAGTTTAGATAAGCATTGCTTGATATTGCCCCAATTAGATTATGAAGCCTATTTGGATTTGAATCGCTGTGCCGACGTGATGCTGGATTCCTACGGTTGGTCGGGAGGGATCACCACTCTGGAGGCTATTGCGATGGGTTTGCCTGTGATTACCTGTCCTGGGAAACTGATGCGAGGTCGGCATACCTACGCCATGCTGAAAAGAATGGGTTTGACCGCTCTGATCGCCCCAGACCTCTCAAGCTATGAGGATTTAGCCATACAACTGGGATCCAATCCAGAGTTCCGTCACCACATGGCTACTCAGATTCAGCAGCGACGAGACCTCCTCTTTGAGGATCAGGAGTGTGTAACTGCACTGGGCCATTTCTTGCAGCAGGTTTTGACACTCCCCCGGTTAGAAACCGGGGGATTCTCCCTTCTAGCCCCCCACAGCTTGAAGCCGCAAGGTATTCATGGAGTTCAGGGGATTGCCAAGTACCCCATCCCCTGAGCCGACCGCACCCATTACAGATACGGCTTCTTTTAGACTCAGAGGACACGCGAATCCGTCCCACTGGGCTAGGTTCATAGCCGCGTTCCAGTCGGCATCACAGCAATACCCGTCCTGCCCGGTGAACAGATGCCCAACTCGTTTACCCAATAACCCCGTGCGGTGGTCGATTTTGGATGTGTAGGCAGCCGGACGCTTGTGCAGCGTCCTACCCGCCATTTCCAGCTTGTAGGCAACCTTCCACTCCAGGTCGTAGTACGACCAGGTATGGCGCGATTTCCCGGCATCCGAACGCGCCTTCTGGCTCTGTCTGGATTGGCGAATACCCGAGAGGTCTTCCATCCACACATCCGCATTCACCGCCTTGGCAAACCGCACAATGCGGCGGCTAACGGTGTGGTTGACTGCCCTCATCCAACGGGCTTCTTTGCGCTCCAGTCGCTTGAGTGCTCGGTATTTACCCGCCTGTTGCAACTGGGCACGACGCTTCTGGAAACGCCGACGACGATAGGCTACCTCTCCACCCCCAAAAAACACCGCCCGACCCCAACGGGTGGCCGCCACTGCCAAACGGTTCTGCCCCCGGTCAACACCTAACCGCTCCGTACTCTTCACTTCGGGAACATCCCAAGTGATAGACAGAACAGCATACCAAACCCCACGTATTTGCATCAGTTTCAAGGTTCCCCGTTCACAATCCTGCTCGGCCAGGATGCGCTCAAGACGCTCGGCATAGTAGGAACTGCCAACCTCAAGGGGAACCCGCTTGTCACCCTGAATCGTGGGGAAGCTCACTGAGTAGGTGCTACCTACTTTGTGCAGCTTCCAGTTTTGGTTGTTGACCTCTGGCCAGAACACTTTGAAGTGCTTGACCCGCTGGCCGGCTTTCCCCTTCAGGACACGAATCACCTGGTTGGAGAGGGCCGACTTGAGGGGTGTCACCACTTTGGCGGTTGTTAATGCTTTTCGTTCCTTTGGACTGATGCGGAGCAGTTCGTTTGCCAGTGCGGTTGTCGCCCAAACCGTCTGGGCAAACATCTCTGCTTTGACCGCGTTGAGATCAAGAAACTTGAGCTTGAGTGTGGTGGTGACCCGTTTCATGGGGGCTATTGTACTATTCCTGTAGATGCTTCGCCGTTATCTACATGACAGAGTACAAGCATTATCGGCATTCGGTTGGAAAGGTGTTGGAATACATCAACGACCCACACCACGGCTGAATCAATTCAGCCTGTGCGCTTATATCCCCCGGTTAGAAACCGGGGGCTTTACGCTGGTTTTCGTAAGCTTCTCCTGTACTGAGAATGGCTAACCAGAGTCAATTCTTGAAGTGGCCAACATTTGCCCAAGGTGATGGTGTAACTGTTCCACCTCCTGCCACAGTTCTTGAGGCTGCACAATCTGCCAGGGAAACCCCATTTCCAACATCACACAGGTAAACCACCGTAGGCAGTGTACCGAACCCCGCAGACGGATGCCGGCCTCTCCTGTTTCTTGCACAAGCCGCTCCTCAAACGGGCACAACACTTTCTGCAGCAGCAAATCAGCAATCACCCGGTATATATCCGCCACCCAGACGCCCAAGAGTGGATGCGAGTCGCTCCGGGGGAGTTACCGCCCTGACCCTCTGGGTTCTCCGTAGGACAAGAGGCGTTGTTCGGGGAAGGTTCCGTTGGCCCCTTCCTGTCATTGCGACAGTGTTGCGGAGCAACGGCATGCCGTAGGGCAGCCCCTTGGGGCAAAGGGCTGTAGGCTTGTATTCTGAGGATTAGCATATTCTGAGGATTAGCACAGTACAGTGGACTGCCGCGCCATCGTTGCCCTGGGTGCCAATCTGGGCCGACCGCGACATGCTTTTGAAACGGCACTCGCCCTGCTGGAACGGGAAGCTGGCCCAATCCTGGCCCGTTCCCGTTGGATTACAACGCCCGCGCTTGTGCATCCGAGCGATCCCGTGCGGGAGCAGCCGCCCTATCTCAATGGCGTCGTTATCTTGGCAACAGCTCTTGAGCCAGAAGCCCTTCTAAGTGTCTTGCACCGTATCGAGCAAGCGCTGGGTCGTGACCGCAGCCACGAGCTTTTGCCTTGGCAGCCCCGTCTTCTGGATCTCGACCTTGTGGCGATGGAAGACAAGGTGCGTCTACCACCGGCCTGTCCCATCCTTCCCCACCCGCGTATGCACGAACGAGATTTTGTCCTCGGCCCTTTGTGTGAGCTTTGGCCGGACTGGCGCCACCCGATCCTGGGGCGGACGGCTGCTGAACTTTTAACAAATCTCCCCCAAAGCTAGGGATCCCTTTAACTCCGGTTCACTCTTTCTTGAAAGCTTGAAAGTCCCGGCAGAGGCCAACCGCACTGCTGGCTTACTTCTAGAAACTGGGCCATCATTTTGGGGGCGTGGGTACGCACATAGAGTGCCCCGCGAGCCACAGCAATCAGAGCCACCAATTGGGAGAGGGGATCCCGTTCTGCTAGGGGTACTTTAAGGGCTCCCTTGCGGGAGATGGCTACCAGAATGGGGATGGGGTGAAAGCGGGTTACCAGCCTCTCCAACCCGCGCAGCAGTTCGAACGTATACTCTGGGTTATGGCTCAAAAAAGCTCCCCAACCGGGATCCAGTATCAGCCGCTCCACCGGGATTCCTTGAGCTAAGGCATAATCAACCCGCCGGGCGAGAAAATCCCCGACTTCACCAACCACATCCTGATAGTGCCGCTCAGTAGGAGTGACGTGGGGCAAAGGTGCATCTTTGGCATGCATCAACACCAGGAACGCCTGATGTTCCCGCACCACATCGGCCAGCTTCGGGTCAGCCTGTAAGGCAGAGGTATCGTTAATCATACGGGCACCCAGAGCCAAGCAGCGGGCGGCTGTCTTGGAATGATAGGTATCAATCGAGAGAAAAGCCTCACCGGCCAAAGCCTGCACCACCGGCTCAATGCGGGCCAGCTCTTCTTCCGCTTCAAGAGGCTGACGGCCAGGGGCTGTAGATTCTCCCCCTATATCCAAGAGATGGGCACCCTCCGCCAGTAGGGTTCGTCCAGTAGCAATAGCTACCTCAGGAGCCTTGAATCGTCCACCGTCAGAGAAGCTGTCGGGGGTTACATTCAAGACTCCCATAATCCAGGGTGGAGGGGATGAGGAGAGCGGGGAAGAGGCGGGGCACATGTTTGTATTTCTTAACAGTTTCTTCCAAATCTTCAGGAGTATTAGGAAAGGACTACCTTACCTCCTCGCGGGATCCCTAGATATAGACAGATATAAGACAGATATAGACATCTCTACCTTGTCCTGGGAAATGCCCATCTGGGATCCCGTGCTGTTGCCTTGCAGTCCATTGAAACTCCCAGAAACTATTGTCGGGCTATAGCCAGATCCTGAGTCAGACGTAGCTCGATCACCTGATTGGGATCCAACACCACCACCTGCGGAGCCGTCACATTACCGATCACCGCGCCAGCAACCCCCGCCCCCAGCACTTCCTCTGTAGCAATGGCGTTGTCTCCGGTGACCAAGCCAAGGATCGCTCCGGCAGCTGCACCAATGGCCGCATCTTGGATGATTTTGCCAGAGGTGGTGTAGCGGGGATCCTTAACGTCGTGAATCACATCCGATTGGGCTGCTAAAGGAAACAACTGATTGTTGACGATCACACTTTCAGCCACAAAGCGAGTTCCCCCCGGAGCCGGTTCAAAGCGGCCATCCACCCGAGAGCCGTAGGGCACCACAATATCTCCTTGGGCATTGCGGATGGGATTGTTGACGATCAAAGAAATGGGACGAGTTTCGTTGGGGGCGATGTAGAGGCGCTCGTTGAAGGTGGTAGTGGTTGGTATGAGGGTGCCCGCCGCCAGTGTAGAAAGACGCAGGTTGAAACCTGCTTGGGGGGTGGGGTTGTAGGGGTTAAAGCTACCCAGATTTTGCGCCACCAGGGATCCCCGATTGACCATAGCTTGGTAGGTAAAGGCGGCCACCTCCGCTCGGGTAGCAGCGCGGTTGGGCTCCAAGAGCATTGGGTCGGGATAGTTCACGATCAAGCCCGCCTGATGGGCAGCGGCAATTTGGGGAAGGGCCCAGTTGGGAATGGCCGCCGCATCCCGGTACCGACTGAAGAGATCGCTGGGTTGTGCAGCTGGGATAGCTTGGGTATTGCCGATGGCGTTGGTGAGAACCACCAAAGACTCTGTGCGGGTTACGGGCTGCTCAGGGCGATAGCTACCATCGGGAAAACCAGCGATCAAATTGTTGGCGGCAGCGGTGGAAATGGCATTAGCAGCCCAATGGGTATAGGGCACATCCCGGAAGCCGATATAGGTGCCAGAGGTGTTGCTGAGGCGAAAGGCTGTATTGACAATGGTGGCAAATTGGGCGCGGGTTACCGGCTCGTTGGGGCGAAAGGTGCCGTCGGGAAAACCATTCAATACCCCCTGTGAGGAGAGAGCCTGAATGTAAGTTTGGGCCCAATGACCCGAAGTATCGCGGAAGGGAGCGGCCATGGCTACCTGACAGTGAATGCCTAGCATAGCCCCGGACAGAACCACCCCTGTCCAAGCCGCACGTGGGGTAAAAAGGGAGGAAAACATGTTCATTCACCGAGTTCTTGTGATGCTCATTACCTGAGCAATGGCTACTTTTATTCTGGCTATTTCCTCAGTGAAGACAATGGCTGAAACCCTTATTCTGCCATGATTTGAGCCTTTCCAACCTAAGATTTGCAGCAAGGCGCAACCCCATAGCCTCCACAAGGAAAACTCCGAATCTCTAACCCGATAAGTCGAAAAGCTCTTGAGGGTAACGACGGTTTCGGGAAATCGCTCCTCAGCTGGGTAGGCTCAGTTGAGGCAGCTTCTGGGAAAGGGCGGCCAACGGGATCCCGGCCAAGACTTCCGCTGCAAAGGCATAGGTGAGCAGTTGTCGGGCTTGCTCCTGGGCGATTCCCCGGCTTTGCAGGTAAAAGATCTCTTCTGTTTCCAGTTGGCTGACGGTGGCCCCATGGGCACATTTAACGTTGTCGGCGAAGATCTCCAGTTGCGGTTGGGTATCGACCCGCGCTTTTGGGGACAGCAGCAGGTTGCGGTTGGACTGGGCAGCATCCGTCAGTTGGGCCGCCTGGCACACCAACACTCGCCCTCGGAATACGGCGTGAGCGGTCTCATCCACAATGCACTTGTGCAGTTGGCGGCTGCTGCCCTGGGGAACTTGGTGGACAAGGCGGGAGTGGGTATCGCTGTGCTGGGATCCCCGCAGCAAGGTCAGCCCTTTCAAGTCAGTATGAGCCTGGGATCCGATCTGGGTAATTTCTAGGTTGTGGCGGGAAAACTGGGATCCCCACTGGAGGGCGTGTTGCTGGTAGTGGCTATCGCGGCTCTGGCGAACGGCTGTTTTACTAATCTGAAAGGCTGCGGATCCCTGTCTTTGCAGAATCACATGGTGCAGGCGGGCATTGTCGGCCAGGTGGATCTCGGTGACGGCATTGCTAAAAGGGATCCCTGGCCCCAACGACACATGATCCTCAATGATTGTCAGGTGGCTATGGGCTTCTAGAGATACCCAACAACGGGGCTGGGTCAAAATTGGCTGGGTATCGGGTGCTAGGCTCAGAAACAGCACCTGTAATGGCGGCATACCCTCAAGGTTTTTGGGAACCCGAATGCTGACCACATCCCCCAACTGCGCCGTGTTCAGAGTCGTGAAAACATCTTCTGTGGCGATGGTTTGCAACTGGCTGGTCAACCAACCCGCCTCCGCCTGCCCCAGAGACTCAACCTGTACAGCTTCTGGCAAAGCACTCAAATCCGAAAGCTGAGGGGCAAAGTAGCCATTGACAAAAACCACACAACTGTGAGAGCTCTCCGGCCAAACGTAGGCTTCTACATCAGGGGGATGGAGAGATCCCAACGGGGTGCTCAACGGCGTACTGAGCTGAAAGTCATGGGCCAACAGCGGTGAGAGATCGCTGTATTTCCAGTCCTCGTCACGGGTGGTCGGGATCCCCAATTCCGCCAGTTGGGCACGGGCTTGGCCTCTAAGGGCGGCGTAAGGATCCTGCGGATCCGGCATCTGGGCCAGGAGGTGATCCAGGAATGGGCGGCCATGGAGTGGTTTTTGCAGGGTGGAGCTCATCACATTCTCTTTTGGTTACGGCGTTGGGGATCCCGCGATTGCCGGATCCTGATCCCGAATCCAGTCGTAGCCTCGCTCTTCCAGTTCCAGAGCTAGGGTCTTATCCCCACTGGTCACAATGCGGCCTCCCTCCATCACATGCACGTAATCGGGAGTGACATAGTCAAGCAACCGTTGGTAGTGGGTAATCAGCAACATGGCATTGTCGGGAGTGGCAAGATGATTGATGCCATTGGCTACTGTACGCAGGGCATCGATGTCCAAACCTGAGTCTGTCTCGTCCAAAATGGCTAGGGTCGGCTCCAAAATCGCCATTTGCAAAATCTCATTGCGCTTTTTCTCCCCGCCTGAGAACCCCTCATTCACCGAGCGATCCAAGAAGGCGGGATCCATTTTGACAATCCCCAACTTTTCTCGCACAAAATCATCAAAATCTAGAGCATCCAATTCCGGTTGATCCCGATACTTTTGTCGAGCGTTGTAGGCAATCCGTAAAAAATCAACATTGCTCACACCTGGAATTTCAACCGGGTATTGAAAAGCCAAAAATACACCCGCTCGCGCCCGCTCCTCAGGCTCCATCTCCAAGAGGTTTTGCCCCAAATACAGTATCTCGCCACCTGTGACGGTGTAATCGGGGTGACCAGCCAGAATTTTTGAGAAGGTGCTTTTGCCCGATCCGTTGGGTCCCATGATGGCGTGGATCTCGCCGGACTTAATTTCCAGATTGAGTCCCTTTAGGATAGGTTTTCCCTCAATCTCGGCTGTGAGATCCTGCACAGATAAAATCAAAGAACTGTTCTCGCTAATCATGGTTGGATTCCAAGGTTGATCACTAGGGCCTAGGGTTGTCAGCGCAAGGGATCCCTCAGCAACCTTAAGGTAGGTTTTGGGCCAGGGGATCCCCAATAGTTGTGGCTTTAACGGGATCCGCGACTGAGGATATCCCGAATCTCCGTGAGCAAGACCACTTCTGGCGGGGTCGGCGGAGGGACGGCGGGAGCTGCGTCTCTTTTTCGTTGCATGGAGTTGATCGTTTTCACCAGCAGGAAGATGGCAAAGGCGATGATGACAAAATCAAACACCGCCTGCAGAAAGCTGCCGTAGTTGATCATGACCGGAGCTTCAGGGGTACCCCCAATTCTCCAAACCAAATCTTGAAAGCTGACTCCACCGATCACCAGACCCAAAACTGGGGTAAACAAATCCGCCACAAAAGAGGAAACAACCCTACCGAAAGCACCTCCAATCACAACGCCAATGGCTATGTCTAAAACATTGCCTCGGTCAATGAATTGTTTGAACTCCTCTAGGAACCCTCTCATGAAAAACTCCTCGCACCTAGTGGGGATGAAAACCTTACCGATTATCTCACCCGCGGTAGCGGTACGGAGCACTTTTTCAGGGTAAGTCATGTCCATCTCAGCCAACGGATCCCTCTAGCTTCAAGCTCAGCAGACGATCAGCCTCGACGGCAAACTCCATCGGCAACTGGTTGAACACATCCTTACAAAAGCCGCTGATGATCATGGAAACAGCATCTTCCATGCTGATCCCACGGGATTGGAAATAGAACAACTGTTCTTCGCCAATTTTAGAGGTTGAAGCTTCGTGCTCCACCTTGGCGCTGTTGTTCTGCACCTGAATGTAGGGGAATGTATTGGCGCTGCATTGATCCCCGATCAACATGGAATCGCACTGAGAAAAATTGCGCGCTCCCTCCGCCTTTGGCCCCATTTTTACCAAGCCCCGGTAGCTATTTTTAGAATGCCCTGCCGAGATGCCTTTGGAAATGATCGTGCTGCGGGTGTTGCGACCAATGTGGATCATTTTGGTGCCGGTATCCGCTTGCTGGTAGTTGTTGGTTAGGGCAACGGAATAAAATTCACCGACAGAGTTTTCCCCCACCAATACACAACTGGGGTACTTCCAGGTAATGGCGGATCCCGTTTCCACTTGTGTCCAGGAAATTTTGGAATTCACACCCTGACAGAGACCGCGCTTGGTGACAAAGTTGTAGATGCCACCCTTGCCGTTCTCATCCCCTGCATACCAGTTCTGTACGGTAGAGTATTTAATTTCGGCATTGTCCATGGCGATCAATTCCACCACCGCCGCATGGAGCTGGTTGGTATCAAACATGGGGGCAGTACACCCTTCCAGGTAACTGACGGAGGATCCCTCCTCGGCGATGATCAAGGTACGCTCAAACTGACCCGATTCACCATTGTTAATGCGGAAATAGGTAGACAACTCCATCGGGCACTGTACCCCTTTGGGAATATAGACAAAGGAGCCATCGCTAAACACTGCGGAGTTCAAAGCGGCATAATAGTTGTCGGAAACCGGAACCACACTGCCCATGTATTTCTGTACCAAATCGGGATACTCTTTAAGGGCTTCGGAAATGGAGCAAAAGATCACCCCAACTTTGGCCAGTTTCTCCCGGAAGGTGGTGGCCACCGAAACGCTATCAAAAATGGCATCCACCGCCACATTGCTGAGCCGCTTCTGTTCCGACAGAGGGATCCCTAATTTCTCAAAGGTCTCCAGCAAAACGGGATCCACTTCGTCCAAGCTTTTTTTCTTCTCTTTCAGCTTGGGGGCAGAGTAGTAGACGATGTCTTGATAGTCGATGGGCGGATAGGTGACATTCGGCCAAGAGGGCTCGCTCATTTTCAACCATTGCCGATAGGCCCGCAGGCGAAAATCCAGCATAAAATCCGGCTCACCTTTTTTAGCCCAGATCAGCCGAATCACCTCCTCGCTCAACCCTTTACCAATGGAGTCGGAGGCAATATCGGTCACAAACCCGTACTTGTAGGGCTGATTAACCAGGGTGCGGACGCTAGTAGACATGGATTTCAACTCTTGAAGGGCGACGGGGAAAGGCGCGACTAAGGCACACCGGAGATTAAAGCAACAGGGTTGTTGTTTAACTCATCCTCAGGTTACTTTAGCAATGATCCTGTTGTCAAAGTAGGCAGGGGCTGTCCTGACAGCGGCAACCAATCAACCAGGGGGACGAGGGTGAACAGCGCACACAAGACCACTCAGCAGGCTTCCAGCAAGCAGGCCATCTTGGTTTATCTGCGCAAATCGGGCCAAGCCAATGCCCAAACTCTGGCGGAATACCTGCAAATTTCTCCACAAGCAATTCGACGCCACCTCAAAGATCTAGAAGCGGAAGGGTTAATCGCTCATCTTCCCCAACAGAACGGATTGGGTCGCCCACAGCATGTTTATCAGCTCAGCCCACTGGGAGAAGAGCAGTTTCCCGCCAGCTATGACGATTTTGCCCTTGGCCTCCTCAACACCTTGGCAGAAACCGTGGGATCTGAACAGATGGGATCCATTTTGCAGCACCAGTGGCAGCGCAAGGCACAGGAATACCAGTCTCAGCTTGGCTCCGGATCCCTGCGGGAACGGGTGGAGCGCTTGGTGGAGTTGCGCCAGTCGGAAGGCTATATGGCCGAGTACCATCCTTACTGCGGAGAACTGGCTGACCCGTCTGCAACAAAACCACCGGAGCAGTACATTTTAATTGAGCACAACTGTGCCATTGCCCAAATTGCCCAGACCTTTCCCAGTGTATGTGGATATGAACTGGAAATGTTTGCAGCGGCCTTGCCCGATTGCCAGGTGGAGCGCATCAACTGGCAGGTGAATGGGGAACATCAGTGTGGCTATCTCATCGCCAAACCCAGTTCTAAATCGGTTTAAGGAAGTTATGCGATGCTCCCAGCCAGAGTTGGGCTCAGCTTGGCCATGACAGCAGAAGAATTACGGATGGGATCGGGATCCCTTGAACCCTGGAAACGATAGAGCCCCTACCTGAGCGAGCGACAGTGGGCACGGTTCGAGAAGACTATAGCGAAATGGGGGATGCCTGGGATTATTTCAGCCATGATCAATCCTGCTCAAGAGTCTATCTATGGGGAGAGGATGGTCTGGTCGGAATCTCTGATGACCAACAATATCTCTGCTTTGCCTTAGCCTTTTGGAATGGTCGGGATCCTATCTTAAAGGAACGGCTGTTTGGCCTCACAAGCTATTGCTGAACTTTACCTGGTGGGTCAAGGTGGATTTAGTTCCCCGACGACCTGTTGATTGGAGTAGATCCGATTCCGATCCAGTATCCTCTTGCTTTGGATCTTCTGAAACCCTTGCACAGCCTAAAAAAATGCCGGTTGAGCGACTTTCGTGAAGGTGGGTTTCCAAAGCTGATGATCGGACTCGAACCGACGACCTGCTCATTACGAGTGAGCTGCTCTACCAACTGAGCTACATCAGCAGGATGTGCTGCAACCATTGAAAGGCTCAGAGAACCCGAGGCGCACTAAGTCTGGGGTTCTTGTCCTTCCCCTTAATTGAGCTTACCGATTCTATCTCATCCTCGCCTGGAACGGGATCCCCAACGCCAGCGCAACAATCCTAAAGACAGCGCCAGGGTTAGCCATGCCATCCAATCGCCGCTACGGCTGAAAAAGGTTTGCTCTGAGCGCCGCATCACCTCTCCCGTAATCACCCCTCGCTGAAAAATCGGCCCCGTTTGCTGTAGCCGACCAGAGGGATCCACCACCAGATTGCCGCCGGTATTGTTCACAAACACGACGCTACGCCGATTTTCAATGGCCCGGAAAACCGAAAGCTTACCGTGCAGCATCGGCCAGTGGCTATCGCCAAACCAGCTATCATCCGAAATCACGATCAAGGACTCTGCTCCGTTCCGAGTCAAGGTGCGGCTGGGAGCAGGCAACACACTCTCCAAACAAACCATCACCCCCAGCAGCCCGAAACGTTCTCCTCCCGCCAGAGGCCGATAGCCATCCGGGGAAGGCACATAGCGCCCCGACTCGAAGTAGGGAAAGATCCACTGCTTGCCGAACAAATCCAGCAAGTTGCCCTCTGCATCAAATAAGAGAGCAGTATTAAAAAAACGCTGTTGTTCCTCCGGGAGATGGGCTGTGCGGGGATCCGGCTCTGTCGCCCCCGTAATCAAAGCCCCTGTAGGCGGGAGGATCCCTTGCATCGGCTCGATTACATAAGGTTCTAGCCCAGTATTGAGCAATCGCGCCCGCAGCGCCCCTTCCGGCCAGATCACCAGCTCCGCTCCCTCTGCCACCGCCTGTGCAGACAGTTGATGCAGCTCCCGGTAGCGCTCCATACGATAGTCCCAGCTGCGATCCGCCTCTAACCAGGCCACCTGTTGCACTGCCCCCACCCGAAAATTGGGATCCCGATTGCCCGCAGCCAAAGCATCAAAATGGGCTAGACGCACCGCTCCATAGGCCAAGACCAGCCCACTCAACCCCAGCCCACAAGCGAAGGTAGGCCAGAAACGGGACTGGTCAACAACAGGAGATGCAGTAGAAGGGTTAGTCGGCCACAGCCGCCAGCCCTGCTCCACCAACTGCCAGAGCACCCCATTCACAAACACGGCAAAAAACGTAACCCCCCAAATCCCGGTCACATCGGCTATTTGGATCCCGAGGGGCCAGTCGAACAACAGGGATCCCCAATGAAAGGGAATCGGGGACCAGAGCAAGCCCAACAGTCCATCCAACCCTGTCCAGACCGTGGCGATGCCCAGCGGTCGCACCCAATCCGGCAGAGGCCGGCTGAGGTCAAGGCTAAGCAGCGTGGCAGTGGTGAAAAAGAGCGGAATCAGGGGAGCCACCACAAATCCACCGAGGATCTCCCAGGCACTGAGCACCTGGACGGAAAAGGGATCCACCCAAAAAGCATAGAGACAAACGCAGAACCAAAGGCCATAGGTCAAGCCCAGTCGCCGCCACCCTTGCTGTCGTTCGCAAAGATAAAACAGCGGTGCCAGTCCCAGCAGGGCTCCTGGAAACCAGTGCAACCAGCGATTGGGGGATCCCAGGCAGAGCAACCCAATTGCGATTGGGATCAGCCAGCGATCCGATCGCTTACGCTCTGTAGGCAGCAGTCTTTGCCCAGTTGGACGTTCTTGATCCAGCTTCATCATCTTCTCACCTGCTGCTCCATAGGTTGGGGCATGGAGGGTTATCCAGTAAGATCCCCGAGATCCCCACCAGTTCAGCAGCCCGATTGGGATCCCTTGGCTCAGTTTAGGGCTTGGTATCAGAGCTTGGTTGAACTAAAGCGTGCTTCTACTGGGGATACCACTGTTGTTGCCAGGCTCGCATTTGGTCAATCTCCGCCTGTTGGCTGGCCAAGATGGCTTCGGCCAGTTGTAAGATTTCGGGTCGCTGAGATTTCTGCAAAGCCTCCTCCGCCATGATCACAGCTCCTTCGTGGTGGAGGATCATCGCCTCCATAAACCGCAAGTCAAACTGGTCGTCGGCGGATCCCAAATCACTATCCATGCGCATATCGGAGAGCGTTTCCGGTGTCATGGCCATCATGTGCCCCATCTCCTCATGCCACATCAGCGGGTAACGGGGGGCCTCTGGGTACCAACTCAGCCGCCAAGCCTGCATTTGCTCAATTTCTTCGCTTTGAGCCGCCAAAATAGCCTCCGCCAACTGGCGAATTTCAGGCCGTTGGGATTTTTCCAATGCCTCTTTGGCCATGATCACAGCCCCCTCGTGGTGGGGAATCATCGCATCGATAAACCGCAAATCAAAGGATTCATCCGCAGGGCCCAAACTCATTGAGTGAGCTGCATGGACAGAGTGATCGGCAGTTTTCACATGGGAAGCTGATTCTGCTCGTAAACCGATTCCAATCCCTACAAATCCAAGGGCAACCAAACTGGTCAAGAGCCGTCCATGAGCAGTTTTGTACAGGGGCATAGGACATCTCCAATTGACAACAACCGACAACCCATCCTAAAGCTTCCAGTTGACTGGAGAGTCAAGCGCTTCTGCTATCCTGACATCCATCCCTCTCGGGATCCGTTTTCTCTAGGAGCACAGGCATGACCGGTCAGGTGATTACCATCGACCATCCCCTGGTGCAGCACAAACTCAGCCTCATGCGCCGCGTTGAGACCACCACCGCCGAATTTCGGGCCTTGATGCGGGAGATCAGCTTGCTGATGGCCTACGAAGTCACCCGTGATTTACCCCTGAAGCCGGAACCCATCCAAACCCCGATGGCCTCGATGTTGGCACCCATGTTGGCGGCGGAGAAAAAGTTGGTGCTCGTCTCGATTATGCGGGCCGGACAAGGGCTCCTAGAAGGGATGTTGGAGCTGATCCCGGCGGCACGGGTGGGTCATATCGGCCTATACCGGGATCCTCATACCTTGATTCCCATCGAGTACTACTTTAAGGTACCCACCGATATTGAGGATCGGGATGTGTTGGTGGTGGATCCGATGCTGGCCACAGGCCATTCGGCAACCGCAGCCGTTCTCCGTTTGCGCCAAACTTGCCCCAAGTCGATCCGCTTTGTCTGCTTGGTGGCTGCCCCTGAAGGGATCCAACACTTCCACGAGCAGCACCCCGATGTGCCGATCTACACGGCTGCTGTGGATGAAGGGCTGGATGAGCACGGCTATATTCTCCCCGGCTTAGGGGATGCCGGGGATCGCCTGTTCGGCACCCGTTGAGGTGGGTTTGCGGTTGGATCTCAAGCCTAGGACGCTGGACTGGGTGACAACAACTGTTCTCCCTCCAACATACGGGCGGCAGCACTGAGCAGCTCCTCTTCCAGGTAGGGCTTGGTGAAGTAAGCCGTTGCCCCTAATTCCCGCGCTGTTTGACGGTGCCGTTCGGCCCCCCGCGAGGTGAGCATGGCAATCGGCATATGCTTGAGGTTACTGTCTTCCCGCAGGCGGGTCAACAATTCCAATCCATCCATCCGCGGCATTTCGATGTCACAGAAGATTAGGTCGCAGGGCAAACCACCCCGCAGTTTTTCCCAGGCATCCTGGCCATCGCGGGCTTGCTCCACCCGGTAGCCCACCTTCTGGAAGGACATCGAGAGCAACTCTCGCACGGTGATCGAGTCATCCACAATCAGCACCGTGGTTTGATGCACTTCTTCCGGTGTTGGTTCATCGCCCCGGTGATCCAGCCAGAAGCGGTTCAGATCCCGACGGCGACCATGAGCCATATCCACCAGCTCGATGATGTCAGCAATCGGCAACACTCGCCCGTTCCCCAACACCGTTGCCCCGGAAATGCCCGGCGGCTTGGCTACTGGCCCCCGCAACTGCTTGATGACAATTTCCTGCTCTTCCACAAAGCTATCCACTTGCAGGGCGACGTACTGGCCAGCACTTTGCAGAATGACAATCGGGATGATGCCCTCATCCTGGCTGATGCTGTAAACCTCAGAACGGCTGCGGTTGTGGCTGCGACTGTAGGTCAACAATTGCGAAAGGGGTTGGAAATGCAGGCGCTGATCCCGCCAGGGAATAGAAGGCCGCCCCTGCTCATCCATTTGCACTTCGTCAGCAGGAATATCCAGCATCTCTTCCACACCATCAAGGGGGAAAGCTATCAGAGCTTTGTCGCTAACACACACCATCGCCTTAGAAATGCTCAGGGTCAGGGGCAGGCGAATGGTAAAGGTGGTGCCTTTGCCGCGCACAGAATCCACTTGAATGCTGCCGCGCAGTTCGCTAATGTTGCGGCGTACCACATCCAACCCCACACCCCGTCCGGCCAGATCGTCCACCTCCCCCTCGTCACGGACACTAAAGCCGGGGTTGAAGAGGACGTTGAACACCTCGTCTTCATCCGCTTGCTCCGACAGAAGCCCCAGCCGCTGGGCTTTGGTTCTCACTTTTTCCACCGGGATCCCAGCGCCATCATCGGAGACAACCATAATGGTCTGGTTGCCCTGGTAGAAGGCTTTGATGGTGATCTTGCCTTCTGGTGATTTACCGGCCCGACGACGTTCCTCAGGAGGTTCGATCCCATGCACGAGGGCGTTGTTCACCAGGTGGGTCATCGGGTCATACAGCTCTTCCAAAATCGCTTTGTCAATTAGGGTGTCACGCCCATCCACCACCAAATTCGCCTGCTTACCGGTTTTGACGCAGAGATCCCGAATGGCACGGGGCAGTCGGTCGGCAATTTGCGAGAAAGGCACCATGCGTGCCCGGTTCAGGCCCTCCTGTAGCTGAGTGGTCACCTGACGGAACTGCCGCGTGATCTGCTCTGCCTCGTCCACCGCAAACTCAATATCCGAAGAAGACTCCCGCACCCGCACGATTAATTCGATAATTTCTTGGGCCAAGGCATGGAAGGCGGTGAACTGATCCATCTCCAACTTGTCGAAATCTTGGCCTGAGGAGTGTCCTCTACCGGATCGGCCTGGCCTGTCTTCTCCATAGCGACCGGAGCCAACGGTAACGGCGCCGCTGTAGGTGGAGCTACGGCTGGAAAACAAAGCCGATTCCAACAACGAGCGGTCGTATTGATCCCGCATCTGCTGGCCCAAATCCCCAAGCTGCTGTACCCGACCCAAAAGACCATCCAGAAACTGGCGCAGACGGGTTTGGTTTTGCTCCATGCTGTTGCGGTTAACCACCAGTTCTCCCACCAAGTTGTTGATGGAGTCGAGGTGGCGCACTTCTACCCGCATCACCGGGTTATTAAAGGCAGAGGTTCGTCGAGTGCTAGGGGCTATTGGGGTTGGTGCGGTAACCGGAGCAGCAACGGTGGGAGTTGGTACCGATGGGGTAACCGGCACTTTGGCAGGCGTGTCCAAGTCTCCCAGTAGAGATTCCAGTTGCGCCTCGAAATCACTCCCGACATCACCGGTGACAACAGGTTCTGGGGTAGGAGCAGTCTCCTCAAGGGTGGCTGTTGGCTCTCCTTCATCGAAGAGGGCGGCCAAATCCTCCAAGCGGGGGCCGGAATCTAAGGTCTCTGTCTCTACTTCTTCCGCCAGGCTAGGCTGGCTGGCAAAGAAGTCATCTTCGGCAAAGAGTCCAGCCAACTGACTGTCCAAATCCACTTCTGCTGGGCTGTTCATCGCTTCGCCAAAGCCCGTAAGGGTCTCTTCTTCAGCGAAGAACTGACTCAATTCGTCCAGATCAACTTGTCCGTCCCCATCTGCATCCATGGCCGAGAGGGAGCGATTGGCTTCCAGATTTAAGCCCTCCGTCTCGGACTCGTCCGTAAAGAGGGCGTCAAGGCGGTCAAAAGAGGCTTCGGTAGAGGCGGCAATGCCTCCCAAATCGGTGGATTGGGGTTCTACAGACAGGTCTTCTTGAGTCGGGAAGATCTCCTCCAGCAGACCCCAATCTGCATCCGCGTTGGCTGGTTCGGGAACTTCTACTGCCGGGGATTCGGGTTCGTTCCCAGCCCAAGCCTCAGGCTGTTCTGACCGTTCTGACGGAGGCAGCTCGAGAGCCGTCTCTGGGCTCAGGGGCTCCTCTAGGTCATCACTGGAGAAGAGATCTCCAAAACTAAGTTCCGCTTCCGTGTCTGCTATGGACGGTAGCGGCGTTGAGTCCTCTGTCGGGACAAAGGCGGCTGTTTCAAATTCAACGGAAGAGTCAATGGGTGCTTCTGTCCACAGGCTGTCTGGGGCTGCAGCAAACTCATCCAGGCTGGGGAAAGGCTCATCGGCCAGGAAGTCCCCAACTTCGGCTGACTCCGCCGATTCTGGCGTGACGAATAGAGAATCGACTTCCCCTGCAGGTGTGGCAAAGAGACTCTCTAGACTCTCCTCTTCAGCATTGAAGACTAGGGCATTGGAGGACTCCGGCTCTTCTTGGGATCCCGTCTCTGCCGGTTGTGAGAAGTCAGAGGCCAAATCCCCCCAATCGGCTAGATCGGCAGGGGGAGAAACATCATCCAGCTCCAGAGGAGGCTCGGCCAAAGCGTCTACGGCAGCATTTTCAAGATCTGATTCCAGATCTGAGGTCTCTGAGGGCTCTGTCCCCCAAAGCTCGGCTCCAAACTCTGGAAATTCAAAACCGGTTGGTTCCGAATCCAACAGATTTGTCTCTTCAGCCGCACCTTCTGGAGTAGGTTCCACGGACTCTGACAGCAGATCCCCCAGGGATCCGGCATTGGCGTCCTCGGCTACAGGGGTGAAACCGGACACCTCACCCATCCACAGGTCAAAAGCTTCTTCCAGTGCGGCTTCTTCGACGGATCCTTCGGGAACGGGTTCAGCGGGGGGCGTTGGCTCAGAATAGGTGAGAAAATCCAGTGCCGACGGGGAAGAGTCCTCAGCAGGGGGGTCTGGCCAAGTGGATACCGTCTCAACCTCGGGCGACGGGGACAGATCCCAAGACGAACTGGGCTCCCCAGCCCACTCCAGCTCGGTGGGTTCCGCCGGTAAAGACTGCGCCACCGCTTCATCCATCACTTCTGCAAACAGATCCACCAAATCCCCTTCTGCTTTCACCTCCTCCAGCCGTTGGCTTAGATCCTCCAGATCTTCTGGGATGGGCTCGGGGGAGGGAGCGAGCAGATCCAGCGGGGGTGCTTCGATACCCGATAGTTCCTCGGCATTGGCAAACAGGTCATCAAAGGCGGTAGAGGCTTCTTCTTCCAGAGTCAAGGGGGTGGGGTCAAAGCCTTCTAAGGCAGCGGCTAGGCTAGCCTCCAGAACCCGTTCTTCGACTAAGCTGGCTTCTGGTTCACTAGCCAGTTCGGGTGGGGTTGTGCCCAACCCAGAATCCAAGGAGGGCTCCCAATTCCCCCACGGATCCTCAGCCGCCGCAGGGGCAGAGACTTCCGGATCCCATCCGTCGCCAGTTCCAGCCGCATCCGACCAGCTCAGATCCAGTTCTGCTTCTCCCCCCATTTCTGGGATGAACAGGTTGTCTGCGGCAGCGTCTTCTTCCAAAGTCCACTCCGACTCTGCAGCAGAAGGGGGTTCCGCCAACAAGTCCCAAGCGGCTTCTGCACTCTCGGTTTCCGCTAATCCACTCTCTCCGACCCAATCCCATTCGGAGGATCCCTGCGACAAGTCGCCGCCAGCAGGAACGGGAGTATCAAGGGCCTCCTCCGGTCGAGGCTCAGGTTCCCAGCTCAAGTCAGGGCTGAAACTATCTTCTGGGGGGATCCCGGCAGCCGCTGCCCAATCCTCCGGTGTACCGATGCTGTCGGGTTCTGGGAGGAGAGGCTCTGGCTCTGCTGTGGCTTCAGGCTCAGGCTCCCAGGTGAGACCAAGGTCGAAGGCTGCAAGGCCTTCTGGCTCCTCAGGGACTACCGGAACAGGACGGAAGGCCAATAGCTCAGCGGAAGGCTCAATGCTGCTTGCCGCACCCCTTGCCAGCGCTTGATGGGCCTGCTTGAGATCCCGCAACACCGGCAGAGCTAGCTGGCGCAGATCCTGTCCGGGATCCGCCAAAATTTCACCAATCAAGCCCGTTAGAGATGTCCATCCCCCCATATCTACGGCTGAGGACTGTCCCAGATTGTGCAAAGATTGCGTCAAGGCTTGCAGTGCCGGGCGGGTTGCCGGGTCGTCGGGCCGTTTGAACCAATCCAACATCTGGCGCAGCAAAGGTGGGATCTGCTGTTGCACCAGTACCTCTAGGGGATCCAGTGGGGCGCTGGGGGCTGCGGGTTGGGCCAGCTGTCGCAATTCTGCAGAAGCCGCCACTTGTTCAGGCTTGCCTTCTAAAATCAATTGCTGCCCCTGCTTCAAGTCCCGTAGAGCAACCAAGGCCAAATTGCGCAGATCCGTGTCGGGGTTTTGGATGGCTTGCCCCACTGTTTCTGTGAGCTGCTGCCAGCTGGAGAGGGCATGGGTCTGGCCAATCTCGGCCAAGGCCCTGTTCACTTGAGCCAAGCGCTCGCGTATACCAGGCTGATCCCGCTGTTTGAACAGATCCAACATCTGCCGCAACAGTTGGGGCACCACCTCGGTCATGTCCTGTTGGGGAGTACGGGCTGCCGCTGGGGCTACAGGAGCCGGGATCCGGGGAGGAGGGCTAGGAACGGATCCCTCGCCGAGGAGGTTTTGAATGTGCTTTTCGGTTTCCTGAAAAACAGGCTCCAACTCCGCCAAGGTTGCATTGCCCACTTCTTCAGTCAGGCCCCGCGGGCTTTGCAGCTCCTCTAAAAGCATCGACAGGCTATCAAAAGCCCGCAACAATAGGGTTTCCAGGTGCTGATCCACCGGCACTCCACCCGGATGAGAGCGAAAGATGTTGAAAAAATCCTCCATACGGTGGGCCGTCCGCTGGATGCTGGTGAGGCCGAGCATGGCGGATCCCCCTTTGATAGAGTGGGCCGCTCGAAACAGCTCGTTGATCAGCTCCGGGTCGTTCATGCTATCCCGTAGGCTGAGGAGCACTTGTTCGATCGTTGCCAGGTGATCGCGGGCTTCTTCAATGAAATAACTTAGGATCCGCTTCTGTGCTTCTTCGTTCATGACAGGAGGCCCTTCCTACAGCCCACAAGTATTAATCAGTAGTAACAGATCAGACAGGTTGAAGCTCGCCTATGCGGAGACTCTCGTTACAAGTTGCAACAGGGATCCCGCTGAAATGAAGAGGAATGACTCCTCCTTAGCATAAGGATCCTTTTCCCTAGAATGCCCTCAAAAAGGTAGATTTGCTCATTCATCTCCAACCCGGAACCGACCCACCGAAGTTTGCAGCTCACGGGCGATACTCACCAACTGTTGTAGCGAAGCGGCCACCTTCTGAGACTCCTTCGAGGTCTCGTTAGCAGTCAGCTCCACCGACTGCATCACCTGGGCCACTGAGCGGGAGGTTTCCGTCTGTTGCACAGTGGCCTGAGAAATTGCCCGCACCAACCCATCGATTTGCCGACTGACGCCGATAATCTCATCCAAGCTGTTCTTGGCTTGCTCAGCCCGTCGTGTACCTTCGATCACCAGCTGGGTTCCTTCCTCCATAGCGGTCATCACGTTGCTGGTTTCTGACTGGATCTGCAACACAATCTGCTCGATCTCTTTCGAGGCTTTGGCAGCTCGGTCGGCCAGTTGGCGCACCTCATCCGCCACGATAGCAAAGCCCCGCCCCGATTCCCCGGCTCGGGCAGCCTCAATACTGGCGTTCAAGGCGAGCAAGTTGGTGCGAGAGGCAATTTGCGAAATCAAGGCGACGATTTTGGAAATTTCTTGGGAGGATTCCGCCAGGCGCTTTACCTTACGGGTGGTTTCCGCCACCGTTTCACGGATCTCCAAGATGCCACTCACGGTGCGATCCACTGCTTCTCCCCCTCGGGAGGCCGCTTCTGTTGCCTGTGCGGTCACATTGGCTGCCTCTTGGGCATTGCTAGCCACCTCTTGAATAGAATCCGTCATCACTTGAATGGAGTTAAGGGAGGTGGAAATATCCTCCGCCTGGCGCAAAGCATCCGCAGAAAGACTGCGAGCAAAGTCCTCATTTTGAAGAGCAGCATCATTCACGGCGATGGCAGCGCGTTTTACCTGGCTAACAATGTCTCGCAGGCTACGGATGGTCAAGTTAAAGGAGTCCGCTACGGCTCCAAGCACATCAGCAGTCACTTCCGCTCGCACCGTGAGGTCACCTCGAGCTGCCCCTTCCACATCGTCCAACAGACGAATCACCTGACGTTGGAGATCTTCTTTGGCTTGTCCCTGCTCGGTAGCCCGTTGGTTCAACTCCGTGAAGTTGGCTTCAATAGCACTCACCATTTGGTTGAAGCTGTTGGCTAGGCGACCCAACTCATCGTTGGCACCGGCAGTGGCTCGTACCGAATAATTCCCCTGGGCCAAAGCGGCAAAGTGGCTGGCCAATTCATTGGTGCTGGAGCGAATTTGCTTGGCATTGTTAGCGCCGAGCAGTACCCCTGCCCCTGTACCGATCACTCCACCCCCAATCACGCCTCCAATCAGGCGAGCACCCCCATTGGCCGGGATCCCGAGGCCGATGACCAACCCAGCGGCCAAGCTGACAGCCCCTTGAATCAGGGCCATGGCCAACTGTTGATCGGCAATCGGTCGATTGGAGAGGCCAGAGAATACCCCGCCTGCCTTGGCCGTCGGAACTGGCATGGAGGAAGTGGGTGTCCGGGGTTGCGAACCGGAGGCCATCCCCACACTCACCCCCGCCATCGAGGTCATACCGCTGGCTTCGCCTTCATCCCTGTAGAAGGCATCCATCTGCTCACCGCCGTCCATATCGGCAATCTCTCGATCCAGGCTGTCGAGCTCGTCGATGTCAAATAAGGTGGGGCCAGGGCTGGCGGTGTCTTCCTCGGGGGCCGGGATCGGCTCGCTCATCGGGGCGGCCAATTCGGTGGGTAGGCTTTCTTCTGGGGATCCCTCATCTGCAAAAGCAGGTAGCGAGAAACCCATCTCATCTGGAAAATCTTCGCTGCCGGCCACCTGAGTGATGGAGTCACTCTCCATCGCTTCCAGGGGTTCTTGATCAAAGTCGTTCAGGAAGGCAAAATCGTCATCAACAATCTGGTCTTCTGGACTCACCACAATCGGCGGTGTCAATAGGGGCTTTGGCTCAGAAGCTTCGCTGAAGGGATCCGGCATCTGTAGCCCAGTCTCGAAGGGATCCTCAAAGCTTCCCCCCTGCCCACCAGCGAACTCATCGCTCTCCATTGGGAAGGGATCCGCTGCAAAGGGGTCGGCAAAGGGATCTGGCACAGAAAAGTCCTCCGATTCCGCTTCCATCGTCTCAAACTGCGGAAAGGGATCCGCTTCTGGAAACCCATTCGGATCAAGGTCAAAGCCCTCTGGATCGGAAAAGGGATCGGACGTGGGGAAATTCTCCTCCTGAAAGCCCTCCACTTCTTCCCCTGGGTAGGGCATATCCGCCAATTCCGGTGCCATTTGCAACAGCTCCTCCAAGCCTTTTTGGGCCGACTGCAACTCATCCGGGCTGCTGGAGGTTTGCAGGATGGTGTCGTAGGTGTGACGGGCTTCTCGCAACTGGCCCGCTTGTCTTTGCGCAGAAGCCAGCAACAGCTTGACAGCAGTATCTTGCGGCTGAGCAGCGACCACCTGGTTGAACAACCGCACCGCCTGGACGTAGTCTCCTTGCCAAAATGCGGCCACCGCATCGGTGTAGTCTCTTTGATTGTTCGCGCTCGAAACCATGGATCCTCCCTTCACTGCTTCGTTACCTCTGTTCGCGCACTAACACGGATTTAACGGAACTCTCCTCAACACCCATACCTCAGAACCCCTCGTGGTATATATGAGTCATCTCCCCAGTGGGGTCTGCGGCCTCTGCCTTTCAAATCTCTAGCCTCTGCTTTGGGGAAGCTACGGGAAGAGGCACCCTAGAGAACCGGGTGACTGTCCGTCAAGGGTTAAGGGTATCTCAGCTTTCCCCATCCAAAATGGGTTCGATCGGATCGTTTGATACGAACTATACACCCTCTCCCCGCCGACGCTTCATCAACCCCAACGATTAGATCTCAGGATGGCTGACTGATCCAGCAATGGCAAGGTTAACCCTGTCTCGGCCACCATCCATTCCCCCCGCAGAAAGGGAGCCATGGCTTCGGGGGCCGTGAGAGCAGGCCGTACCGATTCGGTTTTCAGCCACTCCATGCCCACAATTAAATCCACAGCCAGGCCCATGAGCAAATCTTGTTGCTCCATGATCGCCACCACTGGCAGCTCAGTGCGATCCACATTCAGGGGGGGGCTAATTCCCAAAAACTGCCCGAGATCAGCAACCCAAATAATTTCACCCCGCAGATTGAGGGTGCCGAGCAAAACAGGTGCCACATTGGGCATGGGAGTAATTTTCTCAGGCCCGATGCTCATCACCTCCACCACCGAAACTGCTGGCAGGGCAAATTGCTCTCCAGTCGACACCTTGAACTTCAGGAATAGCTCCCCTTCTGGGGCCTCTATCTCCTGCAATTCTTGGGTCTCATCCCCCATTAATAAATCCAGATCCCCCAGCATGACGCTCCCCCGCGTGATGGTTTGATGCATATGAGTGGTCAGCCTGCCCTTCTCCAAGAGTGCTCGAATACAGCACACCTTTCGGGCATCACCGGAAGGGATGGGTCACGGGCAGTTCTTAACCTCTCAACAATTGTTTAATCGTACCCACTAATTCTTGGGGCTGAAAGGGTTTGGCAATATAGGCATCAGCCCCCTGCCGGATCCCCCAATACCGATCAAATTCTTCCCCCTTGGATGAACACATCACAATCGGTGTTTTTTGGGTGAGGGGATCCGCTTTTAGGCGGCGGCACACTTCGTAGCCATTCATGCGTGGCATGACAATATCCAACACGATTAAATCCGGCCTTTCGCCCTGCACCGCTTCCAGAGCTTCCAATCCATCCGCAACAACGGTCACCTCTAGACCGCTCTGCTTCAGCAAGTTACTGATCATCTCCCGCTGAGATTGGCTGTCTTCTACAACCAAAACACGACTCATTTCCGGTTGATCTCCCGCAACTGATTTTTGATAGTCGCTAACAATTCCTGAGGTTTGAAGGGCTTGGTGACATAGGCATCCGCCTGGTTGCGCTTCGCCCACTCAATGTCAAAGGCTTGATCTTTGGTGGAGCACATGACGATGCGAATGTGCTTGGTACTTTCATCCCCCTTCACTTCTCGACACACCTCGTAGCCATTCATGCGCGGCATCACCACATCCAGCACTACTAAGTCTGGTTTTTGCTCACGGATGGCATCCATGGCTTCTACACCATCCATAGCTGTTGAGACTTCCAAACCACTGTCGGAAAGCAGACTGGAAATGGTCTCCAGGTAGGTACGGTTGTCATCCACCACCAGCACTTTCATCGTTGTCTTGCTCCTGTTGTTTTTGTTGTACCCCCAAGCAACCGCCGCAGCTACTGAGATGGGTCTCTAACCTCACCCCAGCTCCCTGATTTTAGGTTGGCTGTGCTACCCCTATTGTTTCGATGGGTTTATCCCTCTGTCCAGTATTTCCCCTTTGTGAGGGTTTGGCTGCCACCCCTTTGCCTCACTGCCGCTTACTGACGGGCACTTACTCACTGGGGCCCCGTTTCGGAGGAGGGCCAACATAAGATTCGACAATGGTCAACAATTCCTTCTCCGAGAAAGGCTTGCTGAGGAATTCATTGGCTCCGGCCATGCGGGCTTTGATGCGGTCGGTGAAGCCATCTTTGCCAGTCAGCATGATCATGGGGGTTTGACGAAATTGGCTGGACTTGCGCAACATGGCACACAGCTCGTAGCCATCCAGTTTGGGCATGGCCACATCACAGAGGATCATGTCGGGATTGAGGAGAAACACCTGCCCGAGCGCCTTGAGGGGGTTGCCAATGGTGGTCACCTGATAACCTTCGTTTTGCAAGATAAACTCCACGTTTTTTTGGATGGCCATAGAGTCGTCGATGCAGAGGATGTGGCTGGGTTTGCCGCTCAGGCTAAGAGGACGACTGGGTTTAGGCTCTGCGATCAGGATAGGCTCCGACAGTTGAATGGCCCCTTGGCGAACATAGGGGTAGATGGCTTTGGCTACAGTCAGGGTATCTCGACCGAGGTAACGCCCCATTTGGCGGATACTGGTTTTCCCATTTGACCACTCGCTTAAGGCCTTGAAAACAGGAGCAGGCAGGTTTTGCTGCAAAGGGGTGGGGTTGAGGATGGTGGGGGCTTGGTTGGGGGTTTGGATGTAAGGGTATAACTTTTTCCATTCCTGCACTTGCGTCACGATCTCCGTCAGAAGCGGGGTAACGGGGAAGGTGGTGAGCTGGGGGGCTAACGGGGATCCGGCCTCGAAAATAAAGGAACCGTGGTGGAGGCTGAGCAGATCGAAGAGCACTTCCCGTACCATGCTCAGGAGGATCTGTTTGCCTTGGTTGGGGTTGAGTTTGTGGTTTTCCAGCAAAGCCCAGAGGCGGTTGTACTCGGGAGCGTTGACGGCGGCCTTGTGGGGGATTTGGATTTGGTCGAGGGCGGCTTCCACCTTGAACCGGTGCAGGTAGTCTCGCAGGCGGGTGATGTTACCTTCGGTGTCGGAAGCATAGATGATCCGCCCGTTGAGGAAAAACACAAACCAGTAGGCGGAGGGGCTGGCCTCTACGAAAAGCTCCCCGGTGCGCTGGCCCAACTCGATCAGCTGGAGGATACTGCGGATATCGATCTCTTGTAGTTTCCCTTGCATGGGATCCCTGCCTAAAGTCCAGCGAGATACGACCATTATGCCGTTAGTCTTCCCAGTGCTATCCCAAACTCGGGCAGTTGGGGCCATTTCCGGCAAAAGAGTTGAGGGTTTCGGAGGATTTTCCCTTCGGCATAGCGGTCTAAGGGTAACCGTCGGGTTGAGATCCTAAAGAAAAATCCAAAACAGTTTTGACAGGGATCCCCTCTGGAGTGCTGACCGAGCCCTGCCTGCTGAGTATAGGGCTATCGCGGGATCCCGGCAGGCTGTCACAATGGAAGGAACCTCAACCTGCAAACCTGTTGCCTGGGCAATCTATGCTGCCGATTATTACCTCTTGGGTGCTTAGCCCATTGCTGGCAATTTACACCCTGCTGTTCGTACTGCGGATCTTTCTTTCTTGGTACCCACAACTGGATACTTCCCGTCTGCCCTACTCCTGGGTGATCGGGGCAACGGAATTTCTGCTGCGGCCAACTCGCAAGCTGATCCCCCCTTTGGGAGGAGTAGATATGGCCCCGGTCGTTTGGGTAGGCTTGGTTACTTTATTGCGGGAGATCTTGCTGGGACAGCAGGGATTGCTGACGATGGCTTTGCACTGAGTTATAGCCCTTTGCACCCAGGGCACGCTAGCGCGTCTGTCTGCTTTGCCAACGCCTCTCGTCCTACGGACGGGAGGGTCATTGTCCTACGGACGACCCGGAGGGTCATGGCGGCCCATGGGGCAATGCTAGTCACCCTGCACAGGGTACATATGTAACCCAGTCCCTCATTCCAAAAGCTGTCAGGGACACAAGCATTGTTGTAGAAAACTCGCAAAAGGGCTGTAAGCCTACTGCGGCACAGGGATCCCACTCACTCTCAACTGGTGGCGTCGGCTAGGGTAATCCGCTAAGCTCACCGACAGTGCCCGGGATCCGGCCAGGCTAGAAGCGGGGATACGGATGGTTCCCTGAAACACCTGACTATTGGGGGGCAGTTCCCCGGGCAGACCCTGGGTAAGGGCATTGATCGCCCGTCCATTGTCATCGGTGATGTTCATGAAGCTGTAGAGGAAGCGCACCGTTTCCGCTGAGTTGTTTTGCATGGCCACATTGAGAACCACCTGACCTCCCTCTCGACGAGCTGAGAGTACCTGCATAGAAACCTGCCCGCTAGCAGCAATTTGCTGAGGCGGAGGGGTGCGAATGACTGGAGAGGGTGTTGGAGTTGGGGGTGGAGTTGGAGTAGCAGCAACCGGCGTCGGTGGAGGCGTGGGGGCCTCCGCCAGCTCCGGGGAAAGGCTGGGGGTGGGGGTCGGGGTTGGCGTTGGGGTCGGAGGGGGGGTAGCGGCGACCAGAGGCGTTGGGGTGGGAGGAGGTTTGAGTTTGGCCTCAGCTTCAGTAATCACTTGCGCTTCGTTAACCAAGGGCACTGTGCGAGGATCCCGGACTTCGCCAGAAGTCGCAGCATTGCCAGAGTCAGTAACGGGTGAAGAAACCCCTGAGAGGGCTCGTTGGCCAAACAGATAACCTAGACAAGCACTCAACACAGCTGTGAAGAGAAACGCACTCAACCAGAGCAACACCCCAGAGAGTGTGGAGGTGAGATCTCGTGATGGTGTGGCTCGGCTCCTCAACGGACGGGGCTCCTGCTACTCAGACTGCTTTATCCATGATACGAAAGGTCAAGGATCCTGAAGGTCAAGGGGAGCAGGGTTTTGCCTCTGTTGCTGACGGGCCTGGAGGGTGGTGTTGTCTAAGTTGGGAAGCCGCTCCCCCAACCACCAACCGGGATCCTCCCAGGTGAGGGATCCCAGCCATTTTCTGGCTTGATCCGCTACAACCAAACCCAGCAAAATCGGGACAGTGATCAAGCTGAGGGCAAGATCAATCCCCAGAGCCGAAGGGAACTGAGAGGCTGCTTTTTTCGAATCTTTTTGGATATCCTGTCTGTCTTGCATGGCAAGGCTCTCGTTACCCTAGGTGAATGTGTTCCCATCCTAACCCCCATGCCGATTGTCCTGATTTGTGGCCCGGTTCGCTCTGGCAAAAGTCGTCTGGCCGAAAAGCTGGCGACGGTTTCGGGTTTATCGGTGCTGTATCTGGCGACTGGGCCTAAACCTGATCCAGCAAGCGATTCGGAATGGGCAGAACGGGTTCAACAGCATCAGCAGCGGCGCCCCTCCAGTTGGCAAACTCGGGAAACAGGACTGGATTTCAGCCTACGGGATCTCCCTCAACCTTGCTGTGTGCTGGTAGATTCCTTGGGGGGTTGGGTGGCGCAGGGATTAGACTATTTCCCCTCAGAATGGGATCCCTGGGTGCAGTCTTTTCTGGCCAGCCTGGAGAACTTTACGGGGTGGGTGATTGTGGTGGCGGAGGAGGTGGGGTGGGGGGTTGTGCCAGCCTACCCGATGGGTCGGTTGTTTCGGGATCGGTTGGGGGAGTTAACCCAGAAAGTCGCAGGTGTGGCGGATCAGGTCTTTTTGGTAACGGCGGGTTTTGCCCTGGAGATCAGCCGCCTAGGGATCCCGGTGGAGCAGGTGGGGGATCCCGGTGCTCCAGAGCTGCGATAAGCTGCAGAAGGCCACGTGGTGAAACATCCCCGGCTTTGTTTCAAGTGTGCTCGCCTAGCTGTGAAATTGTGCCGATCACCCTTTACCTATCTGCCAAAGCCATCCAAACCCTGGATTTGACTCCGGGACATGAGTTGATGCAAACCGTGATGGCGGATCCCGCTCGGGCTGCCCAACAGGTGCAATGCGTGATTGACTACCCGCGTAGCCCTGACGATCCACGGGAGTTGTCGGAAATCCCGGAGGTACGCCTCTGGTTCATTCGCTGGGATACGGTTTACCCCTGGTTCCCCTACTTTCTCGATTGGCGACGGGGGGAGCTAGCCCGCTATGCGGCGATGTTGGTGCCCCATCACTTTAACCCCCGCGAAGGGATCATCTATAACCCAGAGGCTCTGGAAATCTTTGTTTACCAAAAACTATTCGTGCTGATGCGCTGGCTGAAACAGCAGCCGTTGGACAAGGACTCGGTTCCGCTGACGCGAACGGTTTCCATGCTGCGGGATATGGCTTTGGTGTTTGGTTTCGAGATCCAGCCGCAGTTTTTGACCCTGTGGGAGGCAGAGACTTTAGGTGGAGACGCATGAGTGTGATGGTGGCAGCCACTTGGGCAGGGCCAGGGATCCCCAGTGTTGCGGAGGTGGCTCAGGCTTGGGTCGCTTGCTCTCGGCATTCCTACCACTGGCTGAATGGGGATCCCATGGGCTACGCCCCACTTGCGCAAACGGAAGCACATCTGCGGGATCTTTGGCAGCAGATCTCGACCTTAAATCACGAAGGGAGGGCAGAACCTCTATTGGTCTTGAGGGGTAGCCTTGCAGATCCGATTGGGGCGGGGCAAACCTGGGCGGATCTGGCCCGAGCTTGGAACTTACCGGTTCTGCTGACGCTGCCAAGGAGGGGAGCAATCAGCCAAGCGGCTGCCTTTGCGGCGTTGGTGCACCAGGCGCGGGCCCGCTGTTTGGGCTGGGTTTTGCTCGGTGAGCCAGGATTTGACCGTGCAACGGCTACGGGTGAAAGGCTGGGATCCCAGCCAGACTTTCCCGTGTCTTCGGATCTAGAAGATTGGGAGGAACGGGATTCGGCCCTGGCCACACACCTGGAAACTCAGTTGGGGATCCCGGTGTTGGGACGTAGGGATCGGCGAGGACAGATCACCTGGGATACGGATTCTCTAGCGGCAATGGGCTATATCTAGGGGGCTTTACTGTCTTTGTTGGGGTGCTGCCATGACCTCCTCTGTCCTTTCTTCATCCCCCACTTCTTCATCTCCCACGGCCCAAGGTCTGACGGAAGCGGAACTGCGCTGTCAGTTGGCGGCCTGCTATCGGTTAATCGCCCGTTTTGGCATGGATGATCTGGTTTACACCCACATTTCGGTGCGCCTGCCGGGGCCAGAAGACCATTTTTTGATCAACCCCTTTGGCTTGCTGTTCGAGGAGGTGACTGCCTCCAATCTGGTCAAGATCGACATAAATGGAACCCTTGTGGAACCCAGTAACTGGCCGATTAACCCCGCCGGCTTTGTGATTCACAGTGCCATCCACAGTGCCCGTCCTGATATCTGCTGCGTGCTGCACACCCACACCCCCGCCGGGATGGCGGTCGCCGCTTTGCCAGAGGGTTTGTTGCCGATCAGCCAATTTGCGATGCAGTTTTATGGTCATCTCGCCTACCACGACTATGAAGGTATTGCCCTCGATTTGGCCGAGCGGGAACGGTTGATTGCCGATCTGGGCTCCCATCACAGTCTGATCCTGCGCAATCATGGCCTGCTGACGGTGGGTCGCACCATCCCGGAAGCGTTTGTGCGCATGTACTACCTGGAGCAATCCTGCCGCATCCAGATCGCAGCCCAGTCCGCCAGCGCTAACCTAGTCATTCCGCCCGCCTCTGTTTGTGAGCATACCGCCAGGCAGTTTGAGCGGGGGGGTGGCCCGATTGGGCAACGGGAATGGCAAGCCCTTATCCGCAAGTTGGATCGAGAGGATCCCTCTTACCGGGAATGAGCTGGATTGGTTCGCCTCCACCCAACAATGGGGTTGGATCCCGCCCAACTGACTTAAACTCGATACACCGGCAGGGTGAAATGGAAGCTACTGCCCTTACCGGGGGTAGACTCTACCCAAATTTGCCCGTAATGGGCCCGCACAATCCGCCGACACAGGGATAGGCCAATGCCATAGCCTTCCTGCTGTTGATCCCGCGACAGGCGTACCAAGTCGAAGAAGATGTTCTCTTGGTCGGCTGCCGGGATCCCTGGCCCCGTATCGCTGACGGTGACCTGAACCTTTTGGCTGGTGCGGTGTAAAACATTGAGGCGGATGGATCCCCCGGCAGGGGTATATTTGATGGCATTGTCCAGCAAATTGAATAAAACTTGGCGAATCTTGTCGCCATCCACCTGCACGGAAGGCAAATCCGTCGGAATATCCGATTGAAACTGCAACTGTTTGCCGCGGATGCGGGGCCACAGCTCCTCGATCACCGATTGGCAAAGGCTAGGCAACTGGGTTTCCACAGCCCGAATGGTCAGCTCCGATGTCGTGCCCCGGGCGGACTCCAAGATGTCGGTGATCATGCCATCCATTTTGCGCAGTTGCTGGCGGGCATGGTCGAACAGTTGTTGCTCCAGTTCTTTGTCCAGGGATCCCTCGCGCCCCTGCTGTAGGGTTTCTACCGCTAGGGCTGTGGCGGTGAGGGGGCTGCGCAAATCGTGAACCAACATCGCCAAAATGCGGTCTTTGAAATGAAGCTGTTCCCGCAACTGTGCCCGTTCCTGGCGCAGCAAAAACACCTCTTCTGACATTTGCAACAGGGCCTCTGTCGTGGGCGGAGGGGTAGGATCCTGCCCGGCATCCTCCTGATTGGAAGCCAAAGCCGCTTGTCCTTGCCAACGGGGCCACCACACCTCCAGTTGTGTGGACAAATCTTCTCCCGCCAGCACCTGAGCAGGCAAGGGCTCAGCCTTCACCAAGGCTGGGGTAACCACCAGCTTGTAATGCTCCGCCAGATAGGGGTGATCCTCCAACAACACCACTTCCAACTTGGCAGGGTATTGACCTGCTAACCCTTGAATATGTTGACGCAACTGCTCGGCAAGTTCAGCGATACTGGCTCGACTCTTAGCGAACAACAACAGGCGAAGGCCAGAGCGAGTGGAGGTTCGATCTAGCGAAGAAGTTTGCATAGGCCAAATCCGTAAGGGCTAGAGGTTGGCGTTTGAGCAACAGGGATTGTAGTGCCCTTGGGATTAGAACCCATCCTCATCCGTCCTCTTTATCCTTGCTAACACCTAACCTTACGAAAAGCTTAAGGAGCGTCATTAAGTGTAACGAGTAACACCTTTCCCTGTTGGCTGGGGCAGCTAATGAAAGGCAAAGGCTAGCCCCACCAAAACGCCGATCAAACCCAGCGAGGTGAGGGCGAAGTGCAGCAGAGAGGTTTTGCCTTTCCGCACCATATTGCGCATGGCCAAGCGGGTATAGCTCATTTGTGGAGCTGTGGGGGAAGCCTTGGGCTCTGTGTCAGGAGAAACAGGCTGCGACATCAAGATGCTTGAAGGCGAGAAATTAACAATAGCTTTAGATTAGCTCAATCCGCCCGCTAGATAAAGAGGATTTTGCGGTTCCCTCGCAACAGGCTGAATAACAGGTTTAGGCAAAGGTACAGGGGATCCCAATACACTGTTGCAACAGCTGCCAGTAAGCTGGGCCATCCATTTCAAAGGCACCAAAACGGGCCAAGTGGGGGTTCATCAACTGAGCATCGAACAGACGAAACCCCCGCGCCCGCAAGTGTTGCACCAGCTTCACCATCGCCACCTTGGAACCATTGGGAATGCGGTAGAACATTGACTCACCGATAAACGCCGCCCCAATCGTGATGCCCAGGATCCCGCCCGCCAGTGTGTCTCCCTGCCAAGTTTCAAAGCTGTGGGCAAACCCCGCCCGATGCAAAGCCCTATAGATCTGCTTGAGCTGCGGGCTAATCCAGGTTTGGGGACGGGCCGCGCATCCTTCCACTACTTGGTCAAACGCAGCATTGATCTGCACCTGAAAGCGCTCACTGCGTACCAGCGGTCGCAAAGAACGGGGACAATGAAATCGCTCATCCAGGGGGATCACCGTATGCCGCTCCGTGCCATACCAATCCAGGGATCCCGTCTCTTCATCCGCCATCAGGAAGTAGCCCTGCGCATAGCCTTCTAAAATGGCTGCAATATCAATGGAGTGACTCACCTTCCCCATCGCGCCCTACTTAAGACTGCCAATCTGGCGAGAGGCTGGCAAAGTCCCCGAAATCCACCCGGGGGTGACAATCCACACAGCTGCTCACCCGCACCGGACTGGGAAACTCAACTTGTAAATGCAAAGCCCGGAAATAGCGAGAATCCGCCAAGCGATAGGGCACCGGTTCCCGTTGCCTCAAGGGGCGGGAATTGGACCGTAGATACCCCCAGGCCAACTGTAGGGGCACACCCGTCAAGGGTTGAATCTGCTGGCCGTAGTGGTTGGGATCCTGGAGTAACCGTCGCCAGGTTTCGGTGGGCAACACTTGGGCGGGCAGGGCCACATGGCAACTGCCGCAACTGCGGACATACTGAGCCTGCTCCAGTTGGGTTTGACTCAAGCCCTGCTGTGCTTGTGCTACCGGGTTCTGCCCCACTCCCGTCAGCAGGGATCCCGTCAACCCGGCCAGAACCGCGATCATCCCCCAGATCCAAACCCGTCTGCGTTGTCCCCGGAAGTGAGGCATTTTCTCACACCTAGTGGCAAGACTTGTGACAATGTTTCCCCAATCTAAACCAGATGCTGAAAGATACAACCCCGACCCCTGGGGTTTATTTTTGCAAAAACTCCAGGAAATCTCGACGTAAGTCCCGAATTTCCTGCTGCATCTCCCGCATTTCTGATCTCATCTCTTGCATCTCTGCACTCATCTCGTCGGTACGGCGCTCAATGGCACGGGTTCGTTCATCAAACCGGTCAAGCGCCTCTCGGAAATACTGAGCTAGCATCGCTTGCCCCTCTCGGATTTCAGCGATCAACACCTCATGATTCTGGACAGTACGACTCAGGGTTGCAACAGTTTGACTTAGGGTTTCCGTAGTACTCGTTAGGCTGCCTACAGCATTAACCAATAGGGTTTCTTGCTCAGGTGTCATGACTTCACCAGCGTACTTTACCCATTTTGTCCTTTCACAGTACCCGCAGGGATCCAATCCGCCTAGACCCCTCAGGGATCTAAAATAGCGAGACTTCCGATTCTGCAATAGCAACCCCTATGGGCCAACCCAGTCTGCTCTGGCCAGATCCTGTTGAGATCCCAGCCCCATCGGATCCCGTCCGTTTGGGGATTTTGGCTTCCGGCAACGGCAGCAACTTTGCCGCGATTGCCCAAGCCATCCAGTCGGGAGACTTGAAAGCCCAAATTGCCGTTGTCATCACCAATAACCCCACTGCCTATGTGCGCCAGCGGGCAGAACAATGGGGGATCCCGTGCGTTCTCCTCAACCACCGTGAATATCCGCAACGGGAAGCCTTGGATGCGGCCATGATTGAGGTGCTCAAGCAGTATCGGGTGGAATGGGTGATCATGGCCGGGTGGATGCGTTTGGTGACCGAAGTGCTGATTGCAGCTTATCCGGGGCGGATTTTGAACCTGCATCCCAGTCTGTTGCCCAGCTTTAAGGGGTTACACGCCGTTGAGCAAGCCCTAGAGTACGGGGTAAAAATTACCGGTTGCACTGTGCATCTGGTCACCTTGGAGATGGATAGCGGCCCGATTGTCGCCCAGGCAGCCGTGCCGGTTTTGCCAGACGACACCGTGGCGTCCCTTTACCAACGCATTCAAGTCCAAGAACACCGGCTGTACCCGCAAGCGATTCGCCTCTGCATTGCGCCCGCCGAGGGATCCCAGCTACCCAAGCTGACGGGAAACCCGCACAATTGAGGAAACCCTTAGCACACCTTATGGCCGAGATCCCACCCCTCCTGATTTTCGATAGCCCGGTGATTTTGGCCGGTCGCCTAGCCCTGTGGCAAGAATGGGGACGTTTTGGGGTTTGCGTGCTGCCCCGTGCCGTGATGACGGAGCTGGAGCGCCTCACCCGACAGGCGATTGAGCCTCAAGAAGAAGCCGTCGCCCGCGAGTTTTTGCGCCAGTGGCCCAGCTTGGGGTTTCAAGTCTCCGAAGCCAGTGCGCTGGTGGGCGGGATCAACCCTGCCGGACAGTCCATGAGCCAGCGGGCCCGTTTGGAAGAGGCAGTTGCCGAGTGTGCCTATGCCTTGGCCCAGCAACAACCGGGAACCTTGGTGGTGTTGGTGAGCAACGATCGGCCTCTGGTGGGGCGAATTCAAGCGCTGGGCCATGCCAATCTCTGCGCCATCTCCCTCGCGGAGCTGAACCAATGGATGCGCGCCTCTCAGCGCCCGCAAGCAGTGGTAACGGCTCTGAATCGGTTGCCAGGGCCCGCCATTCCCGCCTCCACCCTGGGTTCTGCCTCTGCCCCTGCTCAGGGGCCCGCGAACTCCGCCCCGGCCCGCCCCTTGACACCCTCTCCTGAGGCTTCAAAGCCGCCATCTCAACCGCGGCAGGCGAAATCGGCTCCTGCTCAAGAAAACTCAACGGGGGCGCAGCTCTGGCAGATTTTGAAAACCCTACAAAACGGCATCACCCTGCTTCTGGCATTGATACTCCTCTCGGCGGCAGGGTTACTGGCTTGGCGTTTGGCGGATCCAGAAGGGAGCGAAGGAATCTGGAGACGTTTGCCCCTTTCGCGGATCCCTTGGATTCGAGATTTTTGACACTCCCCCGGTTAGAAACCGGGGGATTCTCCCTTCTAGCTCCCCACAGCTTGAAGCTGTGAGGGATTCATGGAGTTCAGGGGATTGCCAAATACCCCATCCCCTGAGCCGACCGTACCCATTACAGATACGGCTTCTTTTAGACTCAAAGGACACGAAAACCCGTCCCACTGGGCTAGGTTCATTGCGGCATTCCAGTCGGCATCACAGCAATACCCGTCCTGCCCGGTGAACAAATGCCCACTCCTTTTCCCAATCAATCCTGTCCTGTGGTCGGTTTTGGATGTGTAGGCAGCAGGGCGCTTGTGTAGAGTTCTACCTGCCATTTCCAGTTTGTAGGCAACCTTCCACTCCAAGTCGTAGTACGACCAGGTATGGCGCGATTTCCCGGCATCCGAACGCGCCTTCTGGCTCTGTCTGGATTGGCGGATACCTGAGAGGTCTTCCATCCACACATCCGCATTCACCGCCTTGGCAAACCGCACAATGCGACGGCTAACGGTGTGGTTGACTGCCCTCATCCAACGGGCTTCTTTGCGCTCCAGTCGCTTGAGTGCTCGGTATTTACCCGCCTGTTGCAACTGGGCACGACGCTTCTGGAAACGACGACGACGATAGGCTACCTCTCCACCCCCAAAAAACACCGCCCGACCCCAACGGGTGGCCGCCACTGCCAAACGGTTCTGCCCCCGGTCAACACCTAACCGTTCCGTACTCTTCACCTCGGGAACTTCCCAAGTGATAGATACAACCGCGTACCAACAGCCCCGTAGCTTCATGAGTTTCAAGGTTCCCCGTTCACAATCCTGCTCAGCCAGGATGCGCTCAAGACGCTCGGCATAGTAGGAACTGCCAACCTCAAGGGGAACCCGCTTGTCACCCTGAATTGTGGGAAAACTCACCGAGTAGGTGCTACCTACTTTGTGCAGCTTCCAGTTTTGGTTGTTGACCTCTGGCCAGAACACTTTGAAGTGCTTGACCCGCTGGCCGGCTTTCCCCTTCAGGACACGAATCACTTGGTTGGAGAGGGCCGACTTGAGTGGTGTCACCACTTTGGCGGTTGTTAATGCTTTTCGTTCCTTTGGACTGATGCGGAGCAGTTCGTTTGCCAGTGCGGTTGTCGCACAAACCGTCTGGGCAAACATCTCTGCTTTGACCGCATTGAGGTCAAGAAACTTGAGCTTGAGTGTGGTGGTGACCCGTTTCATGGGGACTATTGTATGTACTATTTCTGTTGCTGAATAAATTCAGCCTGTGCGCTTATATCCCCCGGTTAGAAACCGGGGGCTTTACGCTACTTTTCGTAAGGGGAGGGCTGGTACAGTACCTATAAACCCTTTACGCTCCCCCTAGGAACCTCCCGTATGACGGACGCTGCCGACCTCTGGCCCCAGCTTTTGGCGCAACTGCTGGATCGACAGTCCCTGAGCGAAGCTCAAGCCGAGCAACTTATGAATGGCTGGCTGGATCATCAGGTGCCGGATGTGGTGTCGGGGGCGATCCTGGCTGCTCTCCAGGCGAAGGGAGTCAGTGCCAGCGAATTGGCCGGAATGGCACGGGTGCTGCAGCGGGCTTCGATCGGATCCCCTCTGGATTTACCCCTACTGGTGGATACCTGTGGCACGGGTGGCGATGGGGCAGGCACCTTTAATATCTCCACTGCGGTGGCCTTTGTGGTCAGCGCGGCAGGGATCCCAGTGGTGAAGCATGGCAATCGTTCGGCTTCAAGCAAAGTGGGATCGGCGGATGTGCTGGAGGCGCTGGGGGTAAATTTGGCAGCTGAGCCGGAGCGGGTTCGGGCTGCTGCTAGCGAAGTGGGGATTACGTTTTTGTTTGCCCCCAACTGGCATCCGGCCATGCGAGCGGTGGTACCCTATCGGCGGGCCTTGAAGATACGCACCATTTTCAATTTGCTAGGCCCGTTGGTGAACCCTTTTTATCCCAATCGGCAGGTGATCGGCGTTTACGCTCAAGACTTGGTGCCGATTCTGGCGGAAGCCTTACAGCTGTTGGGACGCGAAGGGGCGATTGTGTTGCACAGCCGGGAGGGACTGGATGAGGCAGGACTGGATCAACCGACCGATTTGGGGGTATTGGCGGGGGGAACGGTACAGGCAGAAGTTCTCGATCCGCGAGACTATGGGCTGACCTCAGCTCCCACCCAAGCTCTGAAAGGTGGGGAATTGGCCGAAAACACCGCTATCCTCACCCAAGTCCTGCAGGGATCCGGGGAACCGGCCCAGCGGGATGTGGTGGCCCTGAATGCTGCTTTGGCGTTGCAGGTGGCAGGAGCCGCCCCAGATTGGGGAGCCGGTATTGCTCAGGCCCAAGACATTCTGGCCAGTGGAGCCGCCTGGGCGCGGTTGCAGCAGTTGGTGGATTTTCTCAAATCTTGATCGGGCATGAGCGCTGAACAACTGAACTTATTTGACTTATTCCCAGAGCGGGCGGAGGCGAATTGGGAGGAGCCTTGGCCGAATCCCTGCATCCGAGAAAGTGCACGGGCCCGCCGGGTGATCCTAAAGTATTCCCCCCGCCGAGGTTTGGAACTGGTGATCCCAACCGGGTTTGACCGCAGGCGGATCCCGGATATCCTGCGCAACTCTACCGCCTGGGTCCAACACCAGCTACAAAGGCCCGTTCAACCCACTCCACTTTTGCCGGAGCGCATTTGCCTGCCCGCCCACCCCACCCCAAACACCCGTACCGAATGGTCTGTCCTCTACCAACCCAGCGGCGGCCCACCTACCTGGCAGGAGCGGGATGGGATCCTACGGCTAAACCGTGGACAGGATAGCCCCGATCTATGTTGTGCCCTTTTGCGGAGGTGGTTACGCAGTCAGGCCAAAGCCTGTTTGGATCCCTGGATCCATCAGCTCAGTCGGGACTTGAGTTTGCCCTTTGCTCGTCTCACCCTGCGTAGCCAACGAACCCGCTGGGGCAGTTGTTCCCGACAAGGGCATATCAGCCTGAATGACAAGCTTTTGTTTCTACCCACAGCGGTGGTGCGCTATGTGCTAATTCATGAGTTGTGCCACACCGTTCATCTCAATCACTCCGCCGCTTTTTGGCAACTGGTGGAGCGCCATGAACCTCACTATCGCCAGCTCAAATCTCAACTCAAAACCCTGCTGAATCGGATCCCGGCTTGGGTAGAGGACTGCCGATAGTGGAGATAGTCGAGGGCTTCTCTGTGCCCTATTTTGATGCTCTTTACTGGTTCACTTGCATCCATCCAAACAAAGTCTCAACCGTGAGTTGGATCCCTTGAGCAAATGCAGGTGTTTGAATCATGTCTTGGGGATCCTCATGCAAAGTTGGTTGCTGCTGAGCAGGATAGGTCAAAACCATTTTTTCTTCAGGATCTACGATCCACCCCATCTGACATCCGTGAGCTAAGCAACTCAAGACTTTTTTAATGAGTTTCGTTTGGTTTTGATCAGGAGATAAAACCTCAATCACCCAATCAGGGCAAAAGGGGATTAGATTTTGAATTGTCCCATCTTCATCCACAGGGATCCGATCCCAAGTGATCACAGAAATATCCGGTACAATAGCTCGCCCAGCAAAGGTGCAACACAACTCTGGGAGGGCCATTGCCACCCGCGGAGGCTCCAAAGCCTCATTAATAAAGCTGCCTAGTTTGAGCTGGATACGGCTATGTTTCCCTTGTGGCATGGGCTTTTGAATAATCTCTCCCTCAATAAATTCGCTGGCGGGTTGGGTTTCTGGCTGTTGCAGAAACTCTTCTAAGGTCAAGGGCTTGGTAGATAGGCTAACCATCACTTGCTCCTTATCAAGGTAGGATTCGTTTAAAAGTTTAAGTCAGTTTAAGGTATCCACAAGATGTAGGGATTAATGTACAGATTCTCATCTAGCAAAGACTGATGGAAGAGCAATTGAGAAGAGAAGAAGTCTCAAAATAGTTCCTCCTCCCGTTGTCGCAAAGCCGCTTGGCGATCGTAGGGACTTTTGCCCGAAAACAATCCCATCAACGGCCCCAAAATCGCCCCAAACACAAATCCACCCGCATGGGCCCAGTAGGCAATTCCTCCCCCTTGCATCCCAATATTGGTGGTCATCTGTAGGCTGGCAATGCCATAAAAGGCCTGCTGCACAAACCAAAAACCCAAAAATACCCAGGCCGGGACATAAATGGTCGTAATAAAAATACCCAGAGGCACCAGAGTCAACACCTCAGCCCGTGGAAAACGCAAAATGTAAGCTCCCAGCACCCCAGCAATTGCACCACTTGCCCCCAGTGAAGGGATAGTGGATCCCATGTCAAAAAACCATTGGGTTAGGGCTGCTAAGGCCCCACAGGTGAGATAAAAAATCAGGTAGCGTACATGGCCCAAGCGATCTTCGACATTGTTGCCAAATACCCACAAAAAGAGCATGTTTCCGGCAATGTGTAAAAAACCGCCATGCAAAAACTGTGAGGTGAACAGGGTCACCCATTCCGGACGCACGGAAGACGTGACTTCCCCTTGAAAACTGGCCGTTAGCTCGGCAGGTACTACCGCCCACTCGCGGAAAAAGGCTGCCAACTCCTGTGGTGAAAGGGTTAACTCATAGATAAACACCACGATGTTGAGAATCAAGATTGCATAGGTAACATAGGCCGTGCGGGTGGTTGGGTTACGGTCTCGCAGTGGTACCACAGATGGGATCCCCTTGACATCCCCTCTAGCCTAACCCGTTCTTTTGGGTCTCGCTTTGCACAACTCAGGATCCCGGTCAGGGGTTACACTGGGATAGCCTGCTGGGTCACTGATAAGGGGCTGGATCCCTTGTCGGTGAAGAGTCTTGTCCATGCCAGCACAACCCATCGAGGAGTGGATTGATGTCTGAGGTTGAAAGCCCAACTGCCCCGCTCAAGTTTTTGATCGTTGAAGATCACCCAGAAGTAGCCCAAAACAATTGCGAGTGGCTACAACGGATTGCGGCGGATGCCCAGTGCATTACGGTAACCAATCCGATGGACGGGATCCTGCGCTTGCAACGGGAACAACCGGATTTGGTGGTGTGTGACTTGCTCTATGGCCAAACCAGCGGGGAACAGTCTGCCGAACCGGGGCTAGAGTTTTTGCGCCATATTTTCGAGACCTATCCCACTTTGAATGTGATGGCCTATTCCAGTGAGCCGTTGCTCCTAACCCCCTTGGTGGGCCTGATCAGTAAGCACCAGGGTGGATTTGCGGCTGTCAACAAGATGGAACGGCGCACCGTGTTCCTAGAGGGGGCCAAAAGTGCCCTCAATGGGGAGTTGCGGATGCCGCGTGAGTTGCGGGGTCTGACCAAGTTGACAGAACGGGAAATCGAAGTCTTGAACTTACTCTGTAAAGAAGCCCTCACGGATCAGGCCATTGCTGACCGCATTCACACCAGCAAAAAGACCGTACAAAACTGTATTCAAAGGTTGAAAGAGAAGCTGGATATCTTTGAGTCGGAGGATGAGATCAATGCCCGCGTTGCCATGTGTATGACGGCTGTCCAGAAAAAAATTATTCAATGGTAATTCTTACAATCTTAATAATTCCTATCTGGATCGCTTAACTAATAGGTGCGTCCTCGCCAAGCGCGGGGCCGACTGAGCGCAGACAGAACAATCCTTAAAACGGCCAAGGGATCCGCCAAAGGGGAAAGCCAGAACGTCCAAGGGGGATCCTGGTAAGAGCCCCGAATGCCGGCGAGCAAACCAAACCGGAAGGCAATCAGCCCCAGGTTCAACCCCAACAACAACTGCTCTGTTAGGGAGAAGGCAACCCCCATCCCGGCGCTGGCGAATAACCCGACAACTGTTATCCAAGGGATCCCTTGGGTAAGCACCAACAGGGCCACATCCCCCCACAACTGCGGCGTTGGGGTGGCATCTTTCAAATCCAGCGAACGACCCCATTCCCGCCAGGTCTCCCCGAAAGAAGTATACATGCGCACCTTGAGCAGATGCCGACCATCCCAAAAGCCCACTTTGAAGCCTGCTGCCGCAATCTGTCGGACCAAAGTCACATCATCACAAAACGAGGCCCGTGCCACTGTGTAGCCGTCCATGCATTCCAGCACTGACCGCCGCACCAGCATACATTGCCCATTGGCCATCGTCCGTTCCGGAAAAGCCGCGGGATCCCCTGCCGCCCCATAGCGATAAATTAAGGTGACCAAAAGAGCCGGTTGCAGCCAGCCTTCTCCCCAGTGCTGCAAGATAAACTGCGGTGCCAAGGTGATCAGATCAAACCCCTGATTCTGGGCAGTTTCCAGCAAGCGCTCCACCAACCCTGGCTGCGGGCGTGTATCGGCATCGATGCCCAAGATCCACTCAGAAGCAGGATCCGATTTGAGAAATCCGTAGTGCAAGGCCCAGGGGCGACCCACCCATCCCGCAGGCAAAGGATCATCCGTAACCAGCCGAAAGCGGGGATCCCGTGTGGCCATCGCCCAAACCTTTTCCGGGGTGCCATCTTGAGAGCGGCTATCCACCACCAATACTTCCCGTAGGGCGGATCCCTGAGCATGCAGACCCTGTAAACAGGGATCGATCCGCTCCGCTTCATTCAAGGTAGGCACGATCACGCTGACCGAGCCGGGCAGAGGGGGAGAATCGGGTATACCGGGTGGCAAAGGGGCAGGCCGACGCAAGGAGGGTAACAAGCGAGCCAGCAAAATCAACGCCATCGGCACCTGCAACGCCAACACACTCAGGGCCAGCGCATCGATTGTCCAACCAGGGATCCCGTTCATCTCGATTCCGTCCTACAGCCCTTACACAGGTTTTCTGCCCTGGGCTTTCTACCAGGGTTTTTCCCGACCGACTCATACCCTCCAGCACCCAGGACTCCTCAAGGTAACACCCGATCGGCGAGCGAAAAGTGCTCACAGTGGGTAACCCAACGAACCCAGATTGATTCAAAATCAATGTGGTTCACCGTACCTTTGCCTGTAGCGAAATGAATCAATCTCAATCTATAGATGTTTCCACCCAGATCAGCCCCAAGGGATCCCCAGTCACCATCGTCCGTTTCCCCAAAGGCAGCCTCAGCGCTGTCAATGCGCCTGCCATACGGGGAGAACTGAGCCGCATTTTAACGGAGCAACCCAGTCACCTGCTGCTAGACCTGAGTGAGGTCACCCTCATCGACAGCATGGGGCTATCGGTCTTGGTCTCAGCCCAACGGAACTGTCGCTCGGCAGGCTACCAACTGAAACTGGCCGGCCTACAGGAACAAGCCAAGCTGATTTTTGCCGTTACCCGTCTGGATTCGATTTTTGAATCTTATCTCTCAGTGGCGGATGCGCTCGCTGCGTTTCCAGCCGCCTAGGGCTTAGGGTAGGGATCCCTTGGCTTTGAAAGCCTTTCCAGGGCTGAGCTTGATGAGCACTTCTGGAATGGGGAAACAAGCCTCGCCCGACTGCTATATGGAACCGGAATTGGAGAAGAATTAGAACAGAGAATCCCGCCGAATCCGGGGATCCACCCATTGCAGCAACAGATCCGCCAACAAATTGCCCAGAATCAGCATCACTGCCCCCAGCAATAACCCCGCCATCACCACATTGATATCGAAGCTCTGCACCGCTTCCAAGAGCAGCTTGCCCAACCCTGGCCAATTAAAGAAAAACTCGGCAATAAAGGAACCACTGAGCAGATTGGCAAACTCAAAGCCCAAAATCGTCACCAAAGGGTTAATGGCATTGCGCAGAGCGTGTAAACCAATGACCCGCCATTCGGGAATGCCCCGTGCCCGTGCCGCCTGAATGTATTCCTGTCGCAGCACATCCAAGAAGTTACCGCGTGTGATCCGTTGCAGTCCGGCAAAGCTGGTGATGCTGAGCACCAAAGTTGGCAACAGGAGGTGGCGGCCCAAATCCAGCAATTTTTCCCCTGGGTTCAGCTCAGCGAAGTACACACTGGTCATTCCCCCCACCGGTAGCCAACCGACATTTTGGGCCAAAATCAGCAGCAAAATCGCCAAGACAAAACTGGGCATGGCCTGTCCCAGGTAGCTCAGCAACTGTAAGGCTCGATCCAGGGCGGTATTTTGTTGCAGCGCCCCCAGGATCCCCAGCGGAACAGCGATCATCCAGGTCAGCACAATCGAGGCAGCCGCCAACAGCAAGGTGGCCCCAGCCCGCGAGGCAATCAACCCCAAAACCGGGATCCGATAGGTATAACTGATGCCAAAATCTCCCCGGAGCAGGTTCCCCAACCAGATCAGGTATTGCCAGACCAAAGGCTGATCCAACCCCAGGCGAGCCTCCTCTTGGGCAATAAACTCTTGGCTAACACTGGGATCCGCCCGTAGCTGATCCAGAAAGTCTCCTGGGGCCAACTGCAACAACAAAAAGCTGAGCACCGTAATCAACAGCAGCACCGGCAAGGCTTGGGTCAGCCGTTCGACAACCAAGGCCAGGGGTGGCCAGAGGTTCAGAGTGCGGGGGCGGGAGGAGGTGATCGTCACAATAGACTGTGTAGAGAATCAAGGTTACACCCATGCTTACATCCTGGCTCATTCATTGCCAGCCTTGTCTGTGCATCGCCTGAACGGGCCTTCCCGCATTCCCTTAGGGATCCCTGTCTGCTCAAGCCCAGCAAACGGGAGCCAAAGCGATACACTAGTCAGAAGCTTTTTTGGATCAAGTTCCCGTTGGTGATGGCGGGCCGGAGACCTTTTGCGGAACCTGTTTCTTACTGGCGCTAGCGGTTGCTTGGGGCACTACGTTTTGGAACGCTTGGCCCAGGAGATGGATCCCGCCCATCCCGACCGACCGGCCTATCATTTGTATGCTCTGATCCGTGAACCCAACCGTCTACGGCTGCCCCTAGACCGTTTTCCTGCCCCGATCACCCTGGTGCCTGGAGATTTAATGCGCATCAGGGAACAGGCGGCCTTACTTCGGCAGATGGATGGGTTGATTCACATGGCTGCGGCTTGGGGGGATCCCACGGCGGCTTGGGGGGTCAACGTCACCCATACGTTGGAGTTGCTGAGTTTACTGGATCCGGATCGCTGTCAGCAGGTGATCTACTTTTCCACCGCCAGCCTCCTGAACCATGCCCTCGAACCGTTGGCCGTAGCGGGACGGGCAGGCACCGACTACATCCGCAGCAAGTACGACATGTTAATGCGCCGGCAGGAAAGCTGCTTTTGGCCGGAACGCATGCTCACCCTTTATCCCACCCTGTTGTTTGGCGGTAGCCCCTATCATCCCTACTCTCATATCACTGGCGGCCTCAAGGATGTGTTCCGCTGGTTGGATCTCATCCGCTTTTTGAGGGTCGATGCCAGCTTTCACTTTATCCATGCTGCCGATATTGCCCAGATGGTGGCCCATTGGGTCGCTCATCCGCCTGGGGGTGGCGATTGGGTGCTCGGTAATCCCCCTTTGTCCCTTAACCAGTGTGTAGAGCAGGTGTGTGCCTACTACAAAAAACCCATCTATTTTCGCCTGCCTCTGCCGGTGCGGTTGTTTCGGTCGTTGGCCTTTTTGTTTCGGGTACAGCTTTCGGAATGGGATGAGTATTGCTTGCAGCATCGACATTTTGTCTATCCGGCAGTTTCTCCGGAAAGTTTGGGCATGGTTTCCCAGTTTCCGACGGTGGCTACGTTACTGGAGGCGTACCTCTAGGAGCGATATCGGTTGGAGGGGGGGATGCTGAATCTTTCAACCCATGGGTAGGGGCTGAAGCTGAGCTTGAATCCGCTCCCGGTCAAGATGTTGTCCGATCAATACCAAGCGAGTTTGCCGCAGCTCGTCTGTGCGCCAGGGGCGATCGTAGTAGGTTTCCAATCGGGATCCCACCCCCTGGAGTACCATCCGCATGGGTTTAGCAGTCACTGCCACAAAGCCCTTGACGCGGTACAGACATTCTGTTTTGGTCAGTTGCCGCAATTGGGCGATTAAAGCGTCTGGCTCCGAGACGGGCGGCAGGGTGAGATGCAGGGAGTCGAAGGCTTCGTGGTCGTGATCGGCTTCGTGGTCGTGATGGCTGGGGCGTTGGTCTATCTGGTCTTCTACACCTGCACCAAAGCCCAGCAGCACCTCCGCCGCGATCTGGCCCTGTTGGCAGGGAATCACCTGGATCCCGGCGGGCAGCTCTTGGCGCAGCCACCGTTCCACTTGGGCGCGTTCTGAGTCACTCACCTGATCCACCTTGGTCAACAACACCAAATCCGCACAAGCCAGCTGATCCTCAAAGAGTTCCTCAATCGGGGTGTCATGATCCAAACTTTCATCCGCTTGCCGTTGGGCTTCCAACGCCGCCAGATCCCCCACCCAGTGTCCAGAGGCCAGGCCTTGGCAATCCACCACCGTAATGACTCCATCTACAGTTGCTCCGGTGCGAAGCGTAGGCCAGCGGAAGGCTTGCACCAAGGGTTTGGGCAGTGCCAATCCAGAGGTTTCGATCACGATACAGTCCAAGTCTTCCCGTCGTTGCAGCAGGGTTTCCATGGTAGGCAAAAACTCTTCTTGCACCGTGCAGCAGAGACAGCCATTGGCCAATTCCAAAATTGGGGCAGGAGCAGTTGGGGATCCCGCTTCTTCGCAGATTTGGCAATCCTGGAGCAGCTCACCATCAATCCCGATCTCGCCAAACTCATTGACAATCACAGCGATGCGACGGCCTTCCGGGTTTTGTAAGAGGTGACGGATCAGGGTGGTTTTGCCGGATCCCAAAAATCCGGTGATCACAGTCACGGGGATCTTGTGCATGAGCCATTGCAGAATGTAGCGCTCCTCAGTCTACTGCACCCCCTTCCCCTCCGAAATGCCCCAGCCAGGGATCCTCTTGTCGGCAGCAGCCCATAAAAAAAAGCCCCCGTAGGGGCCAGAAGGATCTTTTTCAAAGATCGAAGAGACTCAGATACTCTTCAAATTCAAAGCCGTGAGGCCAATTAACGCAACGGCTTCATCTTGTAGACCGGTTCGCTTTCGCGATCCAAGCCTTTCTCAAAACCAGCCGCCGCCGCCCGAGCCCGACCGGCATGCCAGAGGTGCCCGACAAAGAACAAGAAGCCCAGAATGAAGTTGTGAGCCGCCAACCAAGTGCGGGGACTGGTGAAGTTCACCGTGTTGATCTCGGTAGCCACACCGCCCACGGAGTTCAGGGATCCCAGCGGCGCATGGGTCATGTATTCCACAGCACGGCGAGCTTGCCAGGGTTGAATGTCGTTCTTGAGCTTATCCAAGTCCAAGCCATTCGGGCCTAAGAGGGGCTCTTTCCAAGGTGCACGTACATCCCAGAAGCGCATGGTTTCACCCCCGAAGATGATCTCACCCGTGGGCGAGCGCATCAGGTATTTACCCAAACCGGTGGGACCTTGGGCCTGGCTGATGTTGGCCCCTAAGCGTTGGTCACGAACAATGAAAGTAAGGGCCTGTGCTTGAGAGGCTTCCGGGCCAGTTGGGCCGTAGAACTCGCTTGGGTAAACGGTGTTGTTGAACCAGATGAAGCAGGTGGCGATGAAGCTCATCAAGGAAACCGCCGCCAGGCTGTAGGAGAGGTAGGCCTCCCCGGACCAGATGAAGGCGCGGCGAGCCCAGCCAAAGGGCTTTGTGAGAATGTGCCAAATTCCACCGGCAATGCAGATGATGCCGATGTAAATGTGGCCACCGATCACGTCTTCCATGTTGTCAACGCTGACAATCCAGCCTTCACCACCAAAGGGAGACTTCACCAAATAGCCGAAAATCACTGCGGGGTTCAAGGTCGGGTTGGTGATCACCCGCACATCGCCACCACCAGGAGCCCAGGTATCGTAGACACCACCGAACCAAACGGCCTTCGCCACCAACAGGAAAGCACCCAAGCCCAGCAGGATCAGGTGAATGCCGATGATGGTGGTCATCTTGTTTTTATCTTTCCAGTCGTAGCCAAAAAACGGATAGGATTGCTCCAAGGTTTCCGGGCCACGCACTGCGTGGTAAATGCCACCCAGACCCAGCACTGCGCTGGAAATCAGGTGCAGCACACCGATCACAAAGTAAGGAAACGTATCGACAACTTCGCCGCCAGGGCCAACGCCCCAACCCAAGGTTGCCACGTGGGGCATCAGGATCAGACCCTGCTCATACATGGGCCGATCCGGGGTGAAGTGAGCCACTTCGAAAAGCAGCATCGCCCCCGCCCAGAAGACGATCAAGCCAGCATGGGCTACATGGGCACCCAAAAGCCGACCAGAAAGGTTGATCAAGCGTGCATTACCCGCCCACCAGGCAAATCCACCCTGGGTGCGGTCTTGCATCGCTGCAGAACTAAACGTCGTTGAGGTCACTGAGGCCAGCCTCCCAAAAACTGCAACAGTTGATAGAAAAAAGGGTTTTGTTTATCGTCGAGCGCCCACCCAAAACAGGCAAGCGCCCGATCTTCAACACTCATGCAAGGGATCCAGAAAAACCCAAGCGTTTACACAAGAAGCACACTCCACTTACAGAGCATTGCCGCGGGGGAGCACCTCTTCAGGGAACTCAAAGCGCTCATGCGGCTGGTCCTGCGGCGCCATCCAGGCCCGGATCCCCTCGTTCAACAAGATGTTCTTCGTGTAGAACGTCTCAAACTCAGGGTCCTCCGCCGCCCGCGTCTCCTGACTGATAAAGTCATACGCCCGCAGGTTCAACGCCAACCCCACAACCCCAATGCTGGCCATCCACAGACCCGTCACCGGCACAAACAACATGAAAAAGTGCAGCCACCGCTTGTTGGAAAACGCAATCCCAAATATCTGGCTCCAAAACCGGTTCGCCGTCACCATCGAATAGGTCTCTTCCGCTTGCGTCGGTTCAAACGCCCGGAAGGTGCTCGCCCCTTCCCCATCCCGGAACAACGTGTTCTCCACCGTCGCCCCATGAATGGCACACAGCAGCGCTCCTCCCAGCACACCCGCTACTCCCATCATGTGGAACGGGTTCAAGGTCCAGTTGTGGAACCCTTGGAAAAACAGCAGAAACCGGAAAATCCCCGCAACCCCAAAGCTGGGGGCAAAAAACCAGCTGCTCTGCCCCAAGGGATAAATCAAAAACACGCTCACAAACACCGCAATCGGCGCGCTGAAGGCGATGGCGTTGTAGGGCCGTACCCCCACCAAGCGGGCAATCTCAAATTGCCGCAGCATGAAGCCAATCAGGCCAAAGGCTCCGTGCAAAGCCACAAAGGTCCACAGACCCCCGATTTGGCACCAACGGGTGAAGTCCCCTTGCGCTTCCGGGCCCCACAACAGCAACAGGCTGTGGCCCATGCTGTCGGCAGGCGTGGAAACTGCCACCGTCAGAAAGTTGGCCCCCTCCAAGTAGGAACTGGCCAACCCGTGGGTGTACCAGGAGGTCACAAAGGTGGTGCCGGTCAGCCAGCCCCCCAAGGCCAAGTAGGCACAGGGAAACAGCAACAGCCCGGACCAGCCGATAAACACAAATCTGTCGCGCTTGAGCCAGTCGTCGACGATGTCGAACCATCCTCGCTCCTGACGCACGCGTCCTACCGCTATGGTCATCTGGACTACTCCTAAAGACATCTAAATGATGAGGACGTTAATGAAACTACAAAGTTTGTTTCATCAAAGCAAGACCCGAGCTAAGTATAAAGACTCAGTTCAAAGGTCTTTTGCCTTAGTGCTCTGAACTCCAGTTTGGGAAAGGACTGTGCAGGAGGGCCTTGGATAAGGATCCCGATTTGTGCAGCTCCTACCCAACTAAGGATCCAGAACTCGCAATGGCCGAATCGGCCACCTTGAAGTTACTAGGCGGGCTCTACAGGTTTGGGCATTACAATTTAGCCTGCACCAGTAAAGTCTTGTAAATTGCTTTCATTATAGGGGGCATCTGCCGGATTCCAGCAACTCTGGGATCAGAGGAGCGTTTCTTCTGGAGATCTTCTGGCGAACTGAGTTGGCGGCTATTGCAGAGGGCCCGCATACGCCAGTCTCAAGATCCGATATCCTGAGAAGACATCGTATGATTGCTCAGTGCATTTAAGGAAGTCTAAGGAAGCTATGGCCAGCGAGATCTTCACCATTGCCGGACTTTGCATCGTGCTCACCCTGGTTGGATTGGCGCTGGGATATGGGATCCTGCGGGTGACCCAAGGCGGGGCCGAGGAATAAGAGGAATCAACAGGGTGGATGGAATCCGTCGTTTTCCTGTTAGCCCCATGTCTCCCCTGAGGAGATAATGACTCCATGAAGATTTGCATTGTGGGTGCTGGAGCAGTGGGTGGCTACCTGGCCATTCGTTTGGCTCAAGCAGGGTTGGACGTCAGTGTGGTGGCACGGGGATCCCATCTCCAGGCAATCTGCACCCAAGGATTGAAATTGATGAGCAGCCCTAGCCAAGAGGGATCCCCACAAACTAGGGTTGAACACCTGTCGCGTCAGCGGGCCGTAGGTCTTACAGCCACAGACGATCTGACAAGCCTCGGCCCGCAAGATTGGGTGTTTGTCACTGTTAAGGCTCATAGTTTGCCGCAGCTTGCTCCTCAGTTGGGATCCCTGTGTGGCCCGGATACCCCAATTGTGATCGCCCAGAATGGCATTCCCTGGTGGTATTTCCGCCGACATGGGGGCGAGTTCGAAGGGCATTCGCTGGAAGCTGTGGATCCGGGGGGGGTGATTGCTGCCCATCTGCCGATCGAACGGATCATTGGTTGTGTGGTTTACATTGCTGTGCAGTTGGTAGAGCCGGGCGTGCTTTTGCACACGGGTGGTGGACGCTACATTCTCGGAGAACCAGATGGATCCCTGTCGGGGCGCCTGAAGGCCCTAGGCCAAATCTTTGAACAAGCGCAGCTGCACACCACCTTGACTTCGCAGATTCGCACCGAGATCTGGCAGAAACTGTGGGGAAACTCCGCCTTCAACCCGATCAGCGCCCTCACCCGGGCTGCCCAGGATGAGATGGCCCACTACCCCCCCACCCGCAACCTGATCCGAGCCGTGATGCAGGAGACGGAGGCTGTCGCCCATGCCCTCGGGATCCACTTGCCCATGTCTTTGGATGAACGCTTGGAGAACGCCACCCGAGTGGGATCCCATCGCACCTCTATGCTGCAGGATATCGAGCTGGGGCGACCCACGGAGATCGAGACGATTGTGGGGGCGATCACGGAGTTGGGCCGTTTGGTGGCGGTGCCCACCCCCCATTTGGATACGTTGTATGCCTGTGTGAAACTGCTGGAACGTTGTTCTCGGCGGCAATCGGATCCTGTCTCGTAAGATTGGCGATGTGTGTGCTTTGCGAGGACTCATGAGTTCAACCCCTATCGTCCTGATTACTGGGGCCAGCAGTGGTATCGGGGCTGCCTGTGCCACCCTTTTTGCCCGTTCTGGAGCCAAACTCATCCTGGCCGCTCGTCGTCAAGATCGGCTGAAGGAGCTGGCTTTGGATTTGGAGCAAGCCTTCGGGATCCAACCCTACCTATTGGCGTTGGATGTGCGGGATAGAGCTGAGGTGAGTCGGGTTTTACAAGCGTTGCCACCGGAATGGGCTGCCATCGACATTCTGATCAACAATGCCGGCTTGAGTCGTGGACTGGATAAGTTGCACACAGGGGTGGTGCAAGATTGGGAAGAGATGATTGACACCAACCTGAAGGGACTGCTCTACGTGACCCGCGCTGTGTTGCCGGGCATGGTAGAACGGGGCCGGGGTCATGTGGTGAACATTGGCTCCATTGCCGGTCGGCAACCCTATCCTGGGGGCAATGTCTACTGTGCCTCCAAAGCGGCGGTACGGGCCATTTCGGAAGGATTAAAACTGGACTTGTTGGGCACTCCGATTCGTGTCACCGAGATCCAGCCGGGCATGGTAGAAACCGAGTTTAGCGAAGTGCGGTTTCATGGCGACTCATCCCGAGCTGCTGCTGTATACCAAGGTCTGACTCCCCTGACGGCGATGGATGTGGCAGAAGTGGTATTGTTTGCAACAAGCCGCCCTCCTCATGTGAATATCAGCGAGGTCTTGCTCCTCCCCACCGATCAGGCCAGTACTACGTTGGTACATCGACGGTGAAGGCGGCATTCTCCTCCCTCAGTAAAACAACCTGCCCAACGCCAAGAAGCAGTTCCCGCATTTGGGCAAGGTGCATTCTCAGGTGTTGCAGATTACGATTCGCAAGCTACACGATACCTGGGACGCACTTCAAAACAGGGACATGGATTCCCGTGCTTCAAGGGGAATGAAGCAGGTGCGGGTGCTGCCCAAGGTACAGGGTACACAATAGATGCTAGATAGATGCTAGGTCGTTGTCACGATTGAATCGTTTTGAATCGTTCGCGTCAGCGTCGCGTAGCGATAGTCTGTCGGTTGCCGATGCTCCAACTGCCTGCTAAGTCGGTCTGTCGGGGGTCTATAAGTTTGCAAGAGGACTCTGGTGACTTATCCTATACAGGGTGACTAGCAAAAGAGCGGTACATAGCGCAAAATCTTCAGGGAGCTGAATAGCCTGTGCCCAGTCCAACTGCTGAACAGCCGGAGCAAATCCGGGAACTGTTTAACCGAATTGCTCCCCATTATGACGACCTCAATCAAAAACTCAGCCTCGGGCTGCATCGGGTTTGGAAGCAAATGACGGTGCGCTGGGCCAATGTGCCACTGGGGGGGCAAGCACTGGATCTCTGCTGTGGGAGTGGAGATTTGGCTTTACTTTTGGCGCGTCGAGTGGGTCGGCGGGGGCATGTCGTTGGCCTGGATTTTTCTCCCGCAATGTTGTCGATTGCCGGATCGCGTTCTCGGCGGGTGCTGCCGGGGTATTCTCTAGAGTGGGTCTTGGGGGATGCCTTGGCCCTGCCTTTTGCCGATCACTGCTTTGATGGGATCACCATGGGCTATGGTTTGCGCAATGTTACGGATATCCCACGGGCACTCCAGGAGATCAAGCGGGTTCTTAAGCCAGGTGGTCGGGCGGCGATTTTGGACTTTCATCGGCCTACCGGGATCCCTTTGCTGGAACAGTTCCAACGCTGGTACTTGAATACCCAGGTGGTTGCTCAGGCCAAGGCTTTGGGCTTAGGAGAGGACTACGCCTACATTGATCCCAGCCTGGAACGATTTCCGAGCGGAGAAGAACAAAAGCAACTGGCCTTGGCAGCAGGTTTTGAGCAGGTTACTTTCTTCCCCTTGATGGCGGGCATGATGGGGGTGCTGGTGATCGAGAAATCGACCTAACAAGAGCGCTCTTTAACCGACGACTGGAGTTAGGGTGGCTTTGAAGGGATCCCGGCGGCGCAGCAGATCCTCGGTTTGGGCCTGAATTTCTGCCAGGGCTTTGGCTTCTGAAAGTTGGGTGCTTTGTCCAGCTTCAATAACCGGGATCCCGTCTACCCATACAGAGTGAACATTACTGGCCCGTGCTGCATAGACCAGATTCCACAGAATATTGGTTTCTTCAATGCCATTGGGGTTACGCTCCCACACAAGGGGCATCAAGTTCGGCCCCGACAGATCCACCAGTACCAAATCGGCTTTTTTCCCGGTTTCGATGGAACCAATCTCCTGCTCCAATCCCAATACCTTGGCCCCTTCTATCGTCGCCATCCGCAGCATGGTGGAGGCGGGCAGAGCAGCAGCATCGTAGTGTTTGACTTTCTGCAGCAGAGAGGCAAACTTCATCTCCTCAAACATATCCAAGTTGTTGTTGGAGATATTGCCATCGGTGCCCAGGCCAATGCGGATCCCGGCCTGCAGCAGCTCTGGAATGGGAGCGATCCCCCCAGCCAGTTTGGCGTTGCTGATCGGGCAGTGACAAACCGCAGTCCCCGTATCTCTGAGCAGTTGAATTTCCGATTCATCCAACCAAACACAGTGGGCAATGGCAGTTTGTGGCCCCAAGATGCCGTACTGCTGGAACAAGTGGATCGGTTTGTGGCCAAAGTGCTGCTCCACAGCTTCCACCTCTTCTTTTTGTTCGCTGCTGTGGGTGTGAATGCCAACTCCGTAGTGACGCGAATACTCGATCGCCGTTTGATAGGCCTGAGGCGAGCAATAAAATAAATGCTCTAGTCCTACCCAAACCCGTACCCGTCCCCCTTGAGTTCCATGCTGACTTTCGATCAGCTGACGCGTACTCTCCATCGTTTCAAAAAAGTCCTTACCAGGAGCATCGGCAGTGTAGGGCACCAAATTGACTCGTAGGCCCAAATCTCCCGCCGCCTCCGCACAACGGTGCATAAAGCGGTACATATCCATGACACAGGTGGTACCCCCTTTCAAAGCTTCCAAGTAGCTGAGGAGAGCAGCATAATAGGCATCCGCTTCCGTGAGAGCACGATGTTCCAGTTGGTAACGGGGCAACCAATCCAGGAGCTGATAATTTTCGGTGACCCCTCGCAGCAGGCTGGAGTGGCTGTGGGTATCGATCAAGCCAGGGATCAAGGCCATTTTGTGTCCACCCTCGATCACCCGACCGGCATCGGCAGGGATCCCCACCTGGTCAGAAGGGCCAACGACGGCAATGCGATCCCCTCGCACCACCACTGTACCGTCCCGATAAACCCGATCCTGCCCATCAATGGTGAAGAGCACCACATTCCGGATCACGATGCAGCTCATGGTTTTGCCCTCTCCCGGGATTCTCAAGGGATCCTAACCCCAACAGGACGGGTTGAGATGGTCTAGGCAGTGACCGGTTGAGGCACTGACAATAGCTCCACAATTTGAATGGCATTCAAGGCTGCCCCTTTGCGGATCTGATCCCCACAAAGCCATAGCTCAAGGGCCTTGGGCTCTGAAATATCCTGCCGGATGCGACCTACCGCCACATCGTCTTTGCCACTGACATCAATCGGCATCGGAAAGCGGTTCTGCTGCCAGTCTTCCAGGAGAACCACCCCCGGTGCCTCGGCCAAAATTTGACGGGCTTGTTCCACCGGGAAGGGCTGCTCAAACTCCAAGTTCAGGGCTTCAGCATGGGCACGCATCAGCGGTACCCGCACACAGGTGGCGGTCAGGCGTAGATTTGGGGATCCCATAATTTTGCGGGATTCATTCACCATCTTCATTTCTTCTTGGCAATAGCCGTTCTCCTGCAGGGGGCTGTTGTGGGGGAAAAGGTTAAACGCAATCGGATAGGGGAAGACCCGCGGTTCTAAAGGCTTACCCTCCAGATAGGCACGGGATTGATCCCGTAGCTCCTGCATGGCACGGGCACCCGCTCCACTGGCAGATTGATAGGTGGCAGCCACCACTCGACGAATCGGGATCCGCTTGTGCAGAGGATAGATGACCACACACATCAAAATCGTGGTGCAGTTGGGGTTGGCAATAATGCCCTGATGGCGAAGGGCATCCTGTGGGTTCACTTCCGGCACCACCAAGGGGACTTCCGGATCCATCCGAAAGGCGCTGGAGTTATCCACCATCACCGCTCCAGCCTCAACCACTGCCTTGGCCCAGGTTTTGGAGACCGTGGCACCTGCTGAGGCCAGGACCCAATCCACTCCCCGAAAAGCCGTTTCCGAGACCGGTTCCACTGGGATCCGTTCCCCCTTGAAAGTTAAGTAAGTGCCTGCGGAGCGTGGGGAAGCCAACAGCTTGAGACTGGCCAAGGGAAAGCTACGCTCTTCTAGCAAAGTGAGCAATTCTGCTCCTACTGCCCCTGTGGCCCCCAAAATAGCGACCCGCTGTTCCCGTCCCATGTTTGCTCCCCAGATGTCCTTTCCTGAACGGCGCCTGGTGGGTTAAATCGCCCCCGCCATGGCCTGCAAATTTCCTATTTTAATTGAAGAGAGCGTGCCTCTGCTTTTGCCCCAATTAGGATAAACCGAAGGAGCACAGACGGGATGCGGATGCAGGCGGTTTTTTTGGGCATTGATCTGGGCACTTCCGGGATGCGGGTGGTGGCCCTCTCAGAACAGGGGGAGGTCGTAGGCAAAGCCGAACGCTCATGGGATCCCCCTGAGACCAACCCCGGTCGCTGGTTACGCACCTTGAAGGCTCTATTGGGGCAACTGAAAACAGAACTGGGCCAAGCCTATGGGATAGTAGCCCTGAGTGCCTGCAGTACTTCGGGAACTGTGCTGGCTGTGGATGGGCGTGGGATCCCGATGGAATCGGCGTGGCTCTATTCGGATAAGCGGGGACAAGCCCAGGCTCAGCAATTGGGGATCCCGAGCAGTTGGGGGCTCAGTCGCTGGTTGTGGTGGGCCGAATCCTATCCTGAGCGGTATCAAGAGAGTTATTTAGCCCATCCAGCCGATTTTTTGCTGAGTCAGTTGGGGGGGCGTAAGCAGGTTACGGATCACACCCATGCTTTGAAAAGTGGCTTTGACTTGGAATCTTATAGTTGGCCCAAAGAATGGCTATCTCAGCAGGGCTTAAATCCGAAACGTTTTCCAGAGGTAGTTGCACCGGGAACCGTTTTGGGAACGGTGGGATCCGAGTGGGGCTTGGGACAAGAGGTGCTGATCACCGCCGGGATGACAGACGGGTGCGCTGGACAATTGGCAGCAGGGGCCAGTCAAATCGGTCAGGTCTCCACCAGTTTGGGGACAACCCTCATTTTCAAAGCCAATAGCACCGAGATCATCCAAACCCAAAGCCTCTACTCCCATTTGCACCCCGATAAAACCTGCTGGTGGCCAGGGGCAGCCTCTTTTTGTGGGGGCGGAATCTTGCCCCGCTACTTCCCAGGTGGCCACTTTCAAACGCTGGATCAACAGGCCCAAGCCTATATCCCCACCGGGCTAATCAGCTACCCGCTTGTGCAACCGGGGGAGCGTTTTCCCATCGTGGATCCGAGCTTTGCTGGGTTCTTGCCCGCAGCTGAGCAGGGATCCCCCCGGTTTTACGCTGCCTTGCTAGAAGGGGTGGCAATGGTGGAACGGCTGGGCCTAGAAACATTGTCGGCACAAGGGATCCCTGTCCAAGAGCCGATTTGGACGACAGGGGGAGGCAGTAAAAGCCCGCTTTGGCTTAGCATTCGCGCCAGTATGCTCAATCGCCCCCTTGCTTTGGTCAAGCACCCAGAACCGGCTGTGGGTGCTGCCATTTTGGCTGCCTCCGCCCATTGGTGTTGTTCCGTACAGCAAGCTGCAGAACGATTGGTGCAAGTCAAACGCTACATCCAACCGCAGGCGGCATGGGTGGATCCCTACGCAGAAGCCTACCAAGCCTTTCAGACTCGCTTGAGCAACTGATTTTAGGACAAGCTTCCTTTAAGAGTTTTCTCAGTAAAGACAGGTAACCTCAAGCTGAGAAGACACCCGAACCGATCCAATTGTTAAGACTCCTCCGTATATCCGATAGGGGGCAAAAGAATCGGTTTAGGATTAAAGTCGTTTTTCCCGCTGCCTCAGCTCTTAATCAAAGAAGGATCCGATGCTGAATCAACTCAAACTGGGCGCGAAATTTAATCTGCTCCTCGTGAGTGTCTATCTGCTGGGCAGCTTGACGGGGGGCTTCGTCCTCTCCCAGGTTCTTCAAGAGAAATCGGAAGCCAAAGTAGTATCGGAAGCCTTGGTGATGATCAACACGATCAATGCCCAAAGACTCTATACGGATCAGCAGGTACGTCCCCTTTTGGAAAATGCTTTTGGTACGGATCAGTTCATCGCAGAAACGGTTCCTTCTTATGGTGCCCGCCGGGTCTTTGAGAATTTACAGAGATTGGGCTTCGAATTTAAGCAGAAGATCTACAAAGAGGCTGTACTGGATCCCACCAATCCAGACGATAGAGCGGATGAATTTGAAACAGAACTGACAGCCCGGTTTGCTGCTGATGAATCTTTAGAGGAAATCTCAGGCTTTCGGCAAGTGCGCAATATTGGTTCCATTTTCTACATCGCGTATCCCATTCGTATCCGCAGAGAAAGCTGCCTAATTTGTCATAGCACCCCAGATGTTGCCCCGCGCGGAATGGTAGAAGTATACGGGCCGAACAATGGGTTTAACTGGCAACTGGGATCCACCATTGGCGCACAGATGGTGTATATCCCTGCCCAACAAATCTTCTCACAAGCACGGCAATCTTTCTTGGTGATTATGGCTATTTTCTTGGTGATGTTTGCCATCGCCTTGATCGCCTTGAACCGAGTTCTTAATTCTACAGTGATCAAGCCTATTCAAATCTTAGCTCAAGCTTCTCAATTGATGGGGGCTGGCAAAATCAAGACCGAAGAAGATGTGGATAATATGGAGTTCCGCAGATTATCCAATGTGATGAAACAGGAGGATGAACTGGGTCAGCTCAGTCGCATTTTCCAAACTATGATTAACAAGATTATCGAGCGAGAACAAAAATTACGGCAGCAAATTCGTCAGCTCACAATTGAGATTGATCAAAGCCGCAAGGCCAAAGAAGTGTCGGAAATTGTGGAAAGTGATTTCTTTAAGAACTTACAGCGCAAAGCCAAATCCATCCGCCAACGGGATCCCAACCTCGAACCCCCCGAAGAGGAGAATGAAGATATTCAGTAAGGTCTTTAGCCTCTCGTCCTACGGACGACCCGGAGGGTCATAGCGGCCCCAACACCAGTCACTTAGCACCGGGGTCAATCCCCTTTCCGACAGCGGTGCAGAGTACTCTAGTCCTTTTGAAATCGGTTAGGGACACAACTGCTGTTTGTTGTTGTCGCAAACCCGCATTCATTTTAGGGGTGGCGCAGCCTGCCGTAGGCATTGTTGCTACGCAACGCTAATGCTACGCGACACACGACTGCGGGGCATTGAAGGGCTGTAACCCAATGAACCAACCTAATGAACCCGTGATGTAGGGGGATCCGTACCTAACCGTACTGACAAAAGGGGGCTACCGCTGGGGAGGGACTATTGTCAGCGAGAAAACCAGACTGGTAAACTAGCACTCGTAAGTCGAGAGTGCTAAAGCTCCGATTTGCGCAAGTTTGATTTACAACTCAAAACCTTCAGCTTCGTGCTTTAGGCATCACGGAGGATCTTTGTCATGGCTGCAGTAGCTCTTAATGTTTCTACACTGAAGCCTCTGGGCGACCGTGTGTTGGTCAAAATCGCTCAGCAGGACGAAAAAACCGCGGGTGGGATCTTCTTGCCCGACACTGCCAAAGAAAAGCCCCAAGTGGGAGAAGTGGCCGCTGTTGGCCCCGGCAAGCGCAACGATGACGGCAAGCTGGTGGCGATGGAAGTGAAAGCGGGCGACAAAGTGCTCTACTCCAAGTACGCCGGAACCGAAGTCAAGCTGGGCAGCGATGAGTACGTGCTGCTGGCGGAGCGTGACATTCTCGCCATTGTTCAGTAATTCGGATCTCGGGTGGATCTCCGGATCTCAGTCCTTGTTTCCTGACTTATTCGTTACTTTTCATCACTGAATCACTTTCAACTTTGAGAGGTTGATCATGGCGAAATCGATCATTTTTAGCGAAGAAGCCCGTCGTGCCCTGGAACACGGCATGGATGTGTTGGCGGAAGCCGTAGCCGTTACCCTTGGCCCCAAAGGTCGTAACGTGGTGCTAGAGAAGAAATTTGGCGCCCCGCAGATCATCAACGATGGCGTCACCATTGCCAAAGAAATTGAACTGGAAGACCATATTGAAAATACTGGCGTATCCTTAATCCGTCAGGCAGCTTCCAAAACCAACGATGCGGCTGGGGATGGCACCACCACTGCCACTGTCTTGGCCCACGCCATGGTGAAAGAGGGCCTGAAAAACGTGGCGGCAGGCGCGAATCCGATTGCCCTGAAGCGGGGCATCGACAAAGCGGTGAAGTTCTTGGTGGAGAAAATCGCCGAGCATGCTCGCCCAGTGGAAGATTCTAAAGCCATTGCTCAAGTGGCGGCTATTTCTGCTGGTAACGACGATGAAGTCGGCCAAATGATTGCCGAAGCCATGGACAAGGTAGGCCGCGAAGGGGTGATCTCCCTGGAGGAAGGCAAGTCCATGACCACCGAGCTGGAAGTCACCGAAGGGATGCGCTTCGACAAGGGCTACATTTCCCCCTATTTCGCTACAGACATGGAGCGGATGGAGGCCGTCCTGGAAAACCCCTACGTTTTAATCACCGACAAGAAGATCACCCTGGTACAAGATCTGGTGCCGGTGCTGGAGCAAGTGGCCCGCTCAGGTCGTCCGCTGTTGATCATCGCTGAAGACATTGAAAAAGAAGCTCTAGCCACCCTGGTGGTGAACAAGCTGCGGGGTGTGTTGAATGTGGCGGCGGTGAAAGCGCCTGGTTTTGGGGATCGCCGCAAGGCCATGCTAGAGGACATCGCTGTGCTGACCGGCGGTGAGGTAATCACCGAAGATCGCGGTCTGAAGCTAGAAAACGCCCGTGTGGATTCCTTCGGTTCGGCCCGTCGTGTCACCATCACCAAAGACACCACCACCATTGTGGCGGAAGGCAATGAAGCGGCTGTCAAGGCCCGTTGCGAGCAAATTCGTCGTCAAATCGATGAAACCGAATCCAGCTACGACAAAGAAAAGCTGCAGGAGCGCTTGGCCAAACTCTCCGGCGGTGTGGCCGTGATCAAAGTTGGTGCGGCCACCGAAACCGAAATGAAAGATCGCAAGTTGCGTCTGGAAGATGCCATCAACGCCACCAAAGCGGCTGTGGAAGAAGGGATCGTTCCGGGCGGTGGTACCACTCTGGCGCACCTGATTCCTGCGGTAACCGAGTGGTCCAATGCCAACCTATCTGGGGATGAGCTGATCGGTGCCAACTTGGTTTCCCGTGCTCTGGGAGCTCCCCTGCGCCGCATCGCTGAAAATGCCGGTCAAAACGGTTCAATCGTGCTGGAGCGTGTCAAAGAGAAGCCCTTTGATACTGGCTACGATGCCCAGAACGATGTCTACGTGGATATGTTTGAGGCGGGCATCGTCGATCCGGCCAAAGTGACCCGTTCGGCGCTACAAAATGCGGCTTCTATCGCGGGCATGGTGCTGACCACCGAAGCCATCGTGGTGGATAAGCCCGAGCCCAAGACCCCGGCTCCGGCAGGCGGTGGCGGCGGCATGGGTGACTACGACTACTAATGGCTAAGCGGGTTGGCCATCTGCTAGTGGTCTAGTCTGTAGCCAGTTCATCCTGAATGTCATCCTGAATGAGCCTGATGGGATCCCTGCAAAAGCTTTGTGGGGATCCTGTGTTTTGGGAGTCAAATGACAACATTCGTCCCCGTTTTACATATAGATGAAAGATAGATGAAAGGGAAAATCCCTTGATTTGCATTGGTTTAGATCTGGCCTGGTCACCCCGCAACCCCTCCGGTATTGCGACGTTACAAGTCATTGGGGATCCTGATCTGGCGCGATTGACAGGGATCCTCATCGACTGTCGTATTCTGCAAACCAACACTGAGATTCTCGACTACATTCAAACCCAGGCGGGAAGGGATCCCTGTTTGCTTGCCGTGGATGCCCCCTTGCGGGTTCCCAATAGAACCGGACAACGGCGAGCCGAAGCCGAGCTGAACCGGGTATTTCGGGCTTACGAAGCAGGAGCCCACCCTGCCAATCGACAGTTATTGGAAAAAAACGGTCAGGTACGGGGAGAAGAGTTGGTTCAAGCCTTATCCAGCTGTGGCTTTCAAGAACAAGCGGAGATCCAGCAGGGGAGCTTTGCCCGACAAATTACCGAAGTCTTTCCCCACAGTGCCATGGTCAGCCTGTTTGGCCTCCACTGCACCCTCAAGTACAAAGCTCGCCCCAAGCGCACCTGGCAGGAACGACAGCAAGCGTGGCAGCTCTACCGGCAACATTTGCAGTCCCTGACCACGGCGGATCCAGCGCTATCAGGCCATGAGGGGTTATTACAAGTGGAGGTGGGATCCCTCAAAGGTCGCTCCCTGAAAAACTACGAAGATCAAGTGGATGCCCTCATGTGTGCCTATATTGCTCTCTACGGCTTCCGCTGGGGATCCGAACGCTGCCACAGTTTTGGCAGTCTGCAAGAAGGGCACATTTTCACTCCCCTACCTATAGGATTACGGGAGCAGATGAACACCACTTCCAGAAAGAATCTAGGTTGACACTCCCCCGGTTTCTAACCGGGGGATTCTCCCTTCTAGCTCCCCACAGCTTGAAGCTGTGAGGGATTCATGGAGTTCAGGGGATTGCCAACTACCCCATCCCCTGAGCCGACCCTACCTATTACGGGCAGGGCTTCTTTTAGACTCAAAGGACACGAAAACCCGTCCCACTGGGCTAGGTTCATTGCGGCATTCCAGTCGGCATCACAGCAATACCCGTCCTGCCCGGTGAACAAATGCCCACTCCTTTTCCCAATCAATCCTGTCCTGTGGTCGGTTTTGGATGTGTAGGCAGCAGGACGTTTATGCAGCGTCCTGCCCGCCATTTCCAGCTTGTAGGCAACCTTCCACTCCAGGTCGTAGTACGACCAGGTATGGCGCGATTTCCCGGCATCCGAACGCGCCTTCTGGCTCTGTCTGGATTGGCGGATACCCGAGAGGTCTTCCATCCACACATCTGCATTCACCGCCTTGGCAAACCGTACAATGCGGCGGCTCACGGTGTGGTTGACCGCCCTCATCCAACGGGCTTCTTTGCGCTCCAGTCGCTTGAGTGCTCGGTATTTACCCGCCTGTTGCAACTGGGCACGACGCTTCTGGAAACGACGACGACGATAGGCTACCTCTCCACCCCCAAAAAACACCGCCCGACCCCAACGGGTGGCCGCCACTGCCAAACGGTTCTGCCCACGGTCAACACCCAGTCGCTCCGTACTCTTCACTTCGGGAACTTCCCAAGTGATAGATACAACCGCGTACCAACAGCCCCGTAGCTTCATGAGTTTCAAGGTTCCCCGTTCACAATCCTGTTCGGCCAGGATGCGCTCAAGACGCTCGGCATAGTAGGAACTGCTAACCTCAAGGGGAACCCGCTTGTCACCCTGAATCGTGGGAAAACTCACCGAGTAGGTGCTACCTACTTTGTGCAGCTTCCAGTTTTGGTTGTTGACCTCTGGCCAGAACACTTTGAAGTGTTTGACCCGCTGGCCGGCTTTCCCCTTCAGGACACGAATCACCTGGTTGGAGAGGGCCGACTTGAGTGGTGTCACCACTTTGGCGGTTGTCAATGCTTTTCGTTCCTTCGGACTGATGCGGAGCAGTTCGTTTGCCAGTTCGGTTGTCGCACAAACCGTCTGGTCGAACATCTCTGCTTTGACCGCATTGAGGTCAAGAAACTTGAGCTTGAGTGTGGTGGTGACCCGTTTCATGGGGACTATTGTATGTACTATTTCTGTTGCTGAATAAATTCAGCCTGTGCGCTTATATCCCCCGGTTAGAAACCGGGGGCTTTACGCTGCTTTTCGTAAAAGGCGGTTCTTCTGGCAGCCAAACCAGTGCGGAATCAGCGGTAGGTTTCAGACTGTGTTGTTTGTAACTGAATCAGGCTTGCTACTGGCGTTGGATCACCCCTTCGCGGCATCATAAACATAAGGGATCCACAGAACAGGGCAAGAATGGACATTCAACTGGGCCGTAATCGGCAGGTCAGGCGGGCTTATGGGCTGGATGAGATTGCCCTAGCTCCGGGCAGACGCACGTTGGATCCCAGTTTGGTGGATACTCACTTCACTCTCGGAGGGATCCAGCGACAAATCCCGATTATCGCCAGCGCCATGGATGGAGTGGTGGATGTCAAAATGGCCATCCTGCTCTCGGAACTGGGCGCGTTTGGGGTCTTGAACCTAGACGGGATCCAAACCCGCTACAGGGATCCCGACGAGGTGTTGGACAAGATTGCCGCTGTGGGCAAAGACGAATTTGTGCCCCTGATGCAGCGCCTCTACAGTGAACCGGTCAAACCAGACCTGATTCAAGAGCGCATCCAGCAGATCAAAGCCGGTGGCGGAATTGCGGCTGCCAGCAGTGTGCCCGCCAATGCGGCTCAATATGGCCCCTTGGTTGCTGAGGCCGGCGGAGATCTGTTTTTTGTGCAAGCCACCGTGGTATCCACCCACCACAAGGCCCCCGAGGGGATGGAGCTGCTGGATCTGGCCCAGTTTTGTCACTCGATGCCCATTCCGGTAGTGGTGGGCAATTGCGTGACCTACGATGTCACCCTAGAGCTGATGCAAGCGGGAGCAGCAGGGGTATTGGTAGGGATTGGCCCTGGTGCTGCCTGTACTTCCCGTGGCGTTTTGGGGGTAGGGGTGCCTCAAGCCACTGCTGTAGCCGATTGTGCGGCGGCGCGGGAGCAGTTCTTGGCCCAGACGGGTACCTATGTTCCCGTGATTGCCGATGGCGGATTGGTGACCGGTGGGGATATTTGCAAAGCGATTGCCTGTGGTGCCGATGCAGTGATGATTGGATCCCCCTTGGCCCGTGCTAGAGAAGCACCCGGTCGCGGTTTTCACTGGGGAATGGCCACTCCCAGCCCCGTCTTGCCCCGTGGTACCCGCATTCAGGTGGGATGCACCGGCACTCTAGAAGAGATCCTGCGTGGCCCCGCCCGTCTGGATGATGGCACCCATAACCTCCTGGGCGCACTACGCACCAGCATGGCAACCCTGGGTGCAGCCAATCTCAGGGAAATGCAGCAGGTGGATATCTGCATTGCCCCCTCCCTGCTCACGGAGGGCAAGGTTTATCAGAAAGCCCAAAGCCTGGGTATGGGTAAATAACCTCACGACGGATGCTAAACTCAATGGGCTGGGATCCCTAGCACGGGCGGTTAGCTCAGCGGTAGAGCGCCTGCCTTACAAGCAGGATGTCACTGGTTCAAATCCAGTACCGCCCATCCTTTCTCAGTCGCGTAAGCATTGCGTATGTATGGGTTCCGGTGTCTTGCTCCCCTTTGACCCACTCTTGACAAGCCTCTTGAGAAATTGCTAGCCTTAACTACCTAATGCGGATGTAGCTCAGTGGTAGAGCTTCTCGTTGCCAACGAGACGGTCGCGCGTTCGAATCGCGTCATCCGCTTCTGGATTCCCTCGCAGCCCTCAGATTTTTGAACTGGGATCCCCCCTGCAACTGGACTGGGGGGTTTGTTTGTGTCTCGGTTTATCTTTTGATTCAAGGGCCTACGGGAGTGAGGAATAGCCCTTGAAACGCGGAATGCATCTCCTGCAAAGACAGGCTGAATAGGGGATCCCCGCCATTCCAGTGGAGCGAGAGGGGATCCGTTTCAGTACCCACCTGTCCCAGCCGAAGCCAACCGCCGGGAAGTGAAGAGTCCAGGTAAGTTTCCCAAGCCTCTTGAAAGAGAGGATCTATGGCCACAAGGATGCGACTGGATCCCTCCCCGAAGAGAAGGTGATCCCAGCGCTGGCAGGGGATGTTCGGCATCTGGATCGTGGCTCCTCGCCCCCCACTGATGCAAGCCTCCGCCAGGGCCACCGCCAGTCCGCCATCACTGCAATCGTGAGCCGAGCGCACCCAGCCTTGCCGAATCCCAAATCGACAGCTAGCCTGCACCTGTTTCTCCAGCTCCAGATCCACAGCAGCAGGGCGACCCGTTACCTTCTCGTACAGAACTGCTAGATATTCGCTCCCCCCCAACGTGGTTTGGGCAGTGGATCCCAGCAGATAAATCGGATCCCCTGCCTGTTGCCAGCCCTGTCCACAGATGTACCTGAGATCCGCAACCAAGCCCACCATGCCAATCACCGGGGTGGGGTAAATGGCCTGGGAACCTGCTGCAGTCCGGGTCTCGTTGTAGAGAGAAACATTGCCCCCCGTAACGGGTGTACCCAAGGCTCGACAGGCCTCAGCAATGCCCCGACAAGCGAGCGCCAGTTGCCAGTACACGACCGGGTTTTCCGGGTTACCAAAGTTGAGGTTGTCAGTAACGGCCAAGGGCTCTGCCCCAACACAGGAGAGATTGCGAGCCGCTTCCGCTACGGCAGCTTTGGCACCCTCATAGGGATCCAGATACACCCAGCGACCATTGCCATCGACGGTGGCAGCCACCCCTTTGCGGGAACTGGGCAGGGGGGGGACTTCTCCTGGGCCAAACGCTTGTGGACGGATGCGAATGACAGCTGCATCCCCCTGGCCGGGCCAGAGCCGGGTATTGTTCTGCACTTGGTGATCATATTGGCGGTAGACCCAGGCTTTGCTGGCGATGTTGGGGCTGGCCAAAAGCTTCAGGAGCACCTGCCCCCAGTCCATCTGTTTGCTCCCCAGCCGGATCCCCCGATGATCACAGCTGGGCAAGGTGTTGGGATCCCATTGCCAAGCTACCTGGGCATAGTCTGGGGGTTCAGACAGAATTGGGCGTGGGTAAAGGGGGGTATCTTCCGCCAAAGAGCGAGCGGGCAGGTTCACCACCTGGGATCCCTGATGCCAAATCTCGACGACGGGTTCCGCCAAAACTTCCCCAGCCACGCTGGCCTGCAGGCCCCAACGGTGAAAAATCTCGATTAGCTCCTGTTCGCGGCCTTGTTGTGCCACAAACAACATGCGCTCCTGTGACTCGGAAAGCAAATACTCCCAAGCCTGCATCCCGCTCTCCCGCACCGGCACCTGATCCAAGTGGAAGCGGATGCCCACACCCCCCTTGGCCGCCATTTCTGAGGTGGAACAGGTGATGCCCGCTGCTCCCATATCCTGGGCTGCCACCACCGCTCCTGTTTGAAAGGCTTCCAAACAGGCTTCGATCAAGCATTTGCCCAAAAAGGGATCCCCCACTTGCACTGCCGGTCGGTCCTGTTGCGAGTGTTCGCTGAGTTCAGCACTGGCAAAGCTGGCGCCGCGGATCCCGTCCCGCCCTGTGGTAGAACCAACGTACAACACCGGGTTGCCCACCCCCTGAGCGCCCGACTTGACCACAGTAGCCGTTTCCATCAACCCCAAGGCCATCACATTCACCAGCGGATTGCCGGCATAACAGAGATCCACCGCCAGCTCTCCCCCTACCGTCGGTACCCCGGAGCAGTTGCCATAATGGGCAATCCCCTCCACTACCCCTGCCAACAGTCGCCGATTGTGGGGATCCGAAAGTGGCCCAAAGCGCAGCGAATTCAGCAGAGCAATCGGGCGGGCCCCCATGGTGAAAATATCCCGTAGAATACCCCCTACCCCGGTGGCTGCCCCCTGAAACGGCTCAACTGCAGAAGGATGGTTGTGGGATTCAATTTTGAAGGCCAGCCGATCCCCATCCCCCAGATCCACCACCCCGGCGTTTTCTCCCGGCCCCACCAGGATCCGCTCCCCTGTGGTGGGAAAGCCTTTGAGCAGCGGGCGGGAGTTCTTGTAGCAACAGTGCTCCGACCACATCACCCCGAACATGGCCAGTTCATTGGGGTTGGGATCCCGTCCCAACTGCTCCAGAATCATCTGATACTCATCGGGGGAGAGGCCATGGGTTTTCAGCTCGGTAGAGGTGTAAGGCATAAGGGTTTATAAACAAATCGGCCATGAACTTTACTTAGAAGAGCTTATTTTATCGACCAAGCGGCTGGATTGGCGAATTGCAAGGCACGTAGTTTCTATTCAAATAACAAACCTCACCACGATGTCCATCAAGAATGTTTCCTCTCCACAGAATGTGGGTTGAACCAAGAAGTTGATCAATTAGTCTCCTATCTTCCTCTGAGTGAAATTCTAGATAGATCAGTTTTATTCTGTTTAATCGATCAAACAAAGTTTTCAATATTTGAAGTTCACAGCCTTCGGTATCTATCTTCAGGATGTCAATTCGATTGAGATCTAAGCCATCCAAATAAGAACTTGCCTTCTTAAGCTCAATAAGTCGAGGAAAACCACTATACAAGCTTTTGTGAATTGAGCCATGAGTAGTTGTTTGTAAACCAGTGTAGAAGACCTTATCGACATCATCACTATACAATCCAACGGGATGTACCTGGCAATTCCCTATTTCAAGGGCATTTTGTTTTAGCAAGTGTATTGCCGAAGGGTCACACTCAAAGCAGTGAATTGAGGCATCTGGGTAATACATTCGAAAGTAAGCACTGGCAAGTCCGATGTTTGCACCTATATCAACGATCACTTGTACATCTGGGACAAAATCTAGAATTGGATAGCACTTCCTATTAAATATCTCTTCGACAACATAGTTCATGGAATCTTCATCATAGATTCTCAATAAGAGCCCTGGCTTGTCGCTCAGTCTTAACAATCTAACTTTCATCAACCTTTCTGCATTAGAGTAGAGAAGTTGACCTTCATCTCCTAGAACAAATAAAAACTTAAACTTTAAAGCTAAATGTTTGTTTTGTTCTAAAAAATTAGAGTCAGTTATCAATACATCCCAGCTGTCGTCTGTTTCATTATTCGCTAAATTAAAGTTAAAAGATGGTAGATTTACGTCCTTCAAGAAGGTAAAATCCTTTGGGAGATATAGATCAAGTCTCGGTAAATCAAGTAGATCAGCCAAAATTACTTCTGGACAGTCGCCAGAGATAAAAACTTTAACCCTTTCCTCAACCCGATGAATTTCCTGGATAGGCTCATAGATTGCAAGTCGAGTTTCTGCCAAGCCAGACTGAGATAAGCTAAGAGAGGTTCTTGCATCAGAGTTGAGAGAGTAAACATCAGGTAAAAATCCATTGTATATCCAATTCAATAAATCATTTATTCGATGTACTGGGTGCCAGTCTTTGTGAAACTTTTCATACGCCTTCTTTGCGATGTCTATCGCTGATCTTGGGTTGCTAAGATAGTAAGATATCTTCTCGAGAAGCTCCGATTCTGATGTGTAAGTATCGCAATAAAAACCCGGAGATAAGTACTCGTCAAGTCCAGAAAAAGGAGACAGGCGATCTGTTAATAAAAAGCCTCCTGCAGAGATGATCTCAAGATTCCTTAAATTAAAATCTCCATTTAGACTACAATTAAAGGATACCAGTGACTCTGCATACAGCTTGGCTGATTCAAAACGATCTGCTGTTTTGGCGATAAGAGGAACATGATGCTCCCTCATTGACTTAATTAGCCTACTACGCCTTGGGTGAAACCCCCGTAATTGACCCACAAATGCAACTGCTTCAGCTCTATCTTCTACCCACTCGTGAGTAACAGTGTACATGGAAATGAGAGGCAGCCAAGCTATATTGCGAAGCCCAGCTGACAAAAACCAATGTAGATGCTGACGGTTATATGAGCTAACAATGTAGTCAAAACCTTCAAGAAGAGCATAGGTTAACAAATTGCTAATCGGATAACTTAAGTGATGGGTATCTCCCACCAACAAAACTGTAGGGCAGCCAAACTTCTTCGTGTTGTAGGGCATATTCGCTTCTGTTACGGCTGAACTCCAGACTACTACCAAGTCAAAGCTTTTGTCTTCAATTTCTTCATTCTGATTTACAAACTCGTAAATATCATAGGATCCCACAGGAGTAAGAAGATGCGGTTCAGTAAAATAGTTAAAGTCATACCTTTTTTGGTAAGCTGTGCATAGAGTTAACTGGTTATTCGAGAAAATTATAGGTGGTACATGACCTGGATCCACCTCCCAGCTTAAGAGAACCCTGGGGTGGTAACGAAGTTGAGGTTTTTCCATCGCAATTATCTCAGCTATAAGTATTCAGACAGCCACTCTAATCCCAGTGAAGTTGAAGCTGCAACTTACCCGCCCATTTTCGTTGCAGATTCACTTGACCACTCAACCGCTAGCGATTTCTTAGTGTAATCGATTGGTGTAACTGACTTTCGTCTTCAAAACAGCTTGTAGTTCAGGATACTGTGTGAGATGGGGATCCGCTGCGATGAGCTGTTCTGCCGCTTGGCGAGCCAATTCCAGCACCTCTTGATCGTCCATCAGGCTGGCCAGGGCAAAATCCGGCAACCCCGACTGGCGCGTGCCCATCACCTCCCCTGGGCCACGGAAGCGCAGATCCATTTCCGCAATAAAAAATCCATCGTGGGACTGCTCCAGCACCTTCAGCCGCCGCAGCGCATCCTCCCCCTTGGATCCTGTCATCAACAAACAGTAGGATTGCTCGGATCCCCGCCCCACCCGTCCCCGCAGCTGGTGCAGTTGAGACAATCCAAACCGTTCCGCGTGCTCGATCACCATCACCGAAGCATTGGGTACATCCACCCCCACCTCCACCACCGTGGTGGACACAAGAATATCCAGTTCCCGCTGGCGAAAAGCTTGGATAACGGCATCCTTGTCGTTGCTACTCATGCGCCCGTGTAATAAGCCCACCTTGAACTGGGGAAAAACCTTTTCCTGCAGGCGCTGGTGCTCCTCAATGGCCGATTTCAGATCCAGCTTTTCTGACTCTTCAATCAGCGGCAACACCACGTACACCTGTCGCCCTTGGGCAATCTCCCGCTCCATCAACCGCACCACCTGCAAACGATCCCCAGGCCGGACAACAACGGTATGAACCGGCTTACGCCCAGGCGGCAGCTCATCAATTTGGCTGACATCCAGGTCACCGTGAAGGGCCAGAGTTAGAGTGCGCGGGATCGGGGTGGCGGTCATGGTCAGGACATCGGGATGATCCCCTTTCTGTTGCAGAGCGGCCCGTTGTTCTACCCCAAAGCGGTGTTGCTCATCGATGATCACCAGGCCGAGGTTGCGAAACTGTACCGCCGGCTGGATCAGGGCGTGGGTACCCACCACTAGGGGCAGTTCCCCTGTTTGCAGTTGCCGTAGGATCTGTCGGCGTTTGGCGGCTGGAGTGGAACCAGTTAGGAGTTCTACAGGCAAGTGCAGTTGGCTAAACCAATCCACCAATTTGCGGTAGTGTTGCTCCGCCAAAACCTCGGTCGGGGCCATCAGAGCCGTTTGCCAACCGGATTGGATAGCCGCCAGAAGGGCCACCACAGCGACAACGGTTTTCCCGGAGCCGACATCCCCTTGAACCAGGCGGTTCATCGGCAAGGGATCCCGTAGATCCGCCAGAATTTCGCTAATCACCCGTTGTTGCGCGGCGGTGAGTTGAAAAGGCAGGAGTTGGTAGAAGCGATCCACCAGTTCACCCTGGATTGGTTGGTACCGGGGTACCGCTTGGGCTTGCTCCCGATACCGTTGCCGCCGTTGCAAAAGGCCCAGTTGCAGATAAAAAAACTCATCAAACACCAGCCGTCGTCGGGCTTGGGCCAGGTGTTCTGCTGTGTCTGGAAAATGAATTTGCTGGAGAGCCACAGGCAAATCCAACAGTTGCAAGGTGCGTTTTATGTCTTGGGGCAAGGGATCCCCTATCAACGCCACTGCCGGCAGCGCCAGTTGCACAGCTTTACGCACCAGGTCGGCGGTAATCCCTTCGGTGAGGGGGTAAATGGGTAAAATTTTGCCAATCTTGAGGGAGCGAAGCACGGGATCCCCCCCACGGCCATGAACCGGACTCTCCTCAGGTAAATCTGGCGATAAAACCTCAATTTGCGGGTTGTCCAGCGTTAGGCCAAACTTGCTCCTTTTCACCAGGCCACTGGCGGCCACCCTCGCCCCCTTTGGATATTGCCGCTGTATGGATTCCTGCCAACCCCGCTGGGTGAATTGCCGCCCGTTGTAAAAGCGACTCAAGGTCATTGTGCCGCTGCTATCGGCCATCTTCAGGTTGAAAATGGTCAGGGCTTTGTTCTTGGGACTGGTGAAGCAGGTACAGCTTTTGATCGTGCCCACCAAGGTAACGGTTTCCCCCACTTTCGCCTGCCGGATCAGCACCTGCTCCGAGTAGTTCACATGGTCGCGGGGGAAGTAGTAGAGGGCATCCCGCACCGTGAGTAAACCCAGTTGCGCCAGTTTTTCTGCCGATTTCGGGCCTATTCCTTTTAGAAATTGCAGCGGTTGCTCCAGGCTGAGGCCATTGGGCTTGGGCAGAGGGGCAGGGCGGGCGGGCGGGGGCGGTTCTTGCTGACGACGGATTTGATCCAGCCAGCGGCGGGTTTCCGCCACCAGATGCTGTCGTTCCGGCAGATCTAGCTCCGGGTAAAGGGTATAACGGGATCCCAGTTCTTGCCATTTCCGCCGGTCATCCCCATCCAGCAGCCAATCGGCGGGGGGATCCTGCCCGAAGACCCCGCAAAAAAATTGGGAGAAGGTTTGTTCTCGTCCTTGCAAATCCCCAAAGCCAGACTCCGCCTCCACCGATAGGGCCCGATTCAGCCGTTTTAGATCCACCGGTTCCGCCTGCCTTGAGGTTCCCCTGAGGGTCTCTAAGCCACCCCTCTCAGAAGAGGGATACTGATCCGTAGGGGCAGATGCGGCAACTTCGGTCACAACACTGAGCTGGAAGGATAATCTGCAATGTCGGTTATGATCAATCTTAATCCTGAGAGAGAAGCTCTGTACCGAGTCAAGCCCTACCCAATCGGGACAAAAGATTTATTTGCATCATCTGAAATGTAGCATCTCTACTTCTGGTGAATGTTTTACAGTGGCAAAGAGCAGGACATGTGACCCATCATGCAAAACCATGTAAGCCATCAGAATTAGAGATATTTTGATGTAGAATGTCTGCAATCTTTCCAGGAGATTTTCATAATATACACCATAACATACACACATAATACATAAAGAAATACATAAATAAAGATCAGAATGAGGTTTTGAAGGCTTAATAAAGTTCTTAGTCTCAATCTTTCTATTGAGTTTCACCAACACTCATAATCTTATTCATTTGACGATCTAAATAATGGTCTAAATAAAGGACGCCTGCAAAGGCATACAGACACAAGATCGATACAAGATACGGAAACAAGTTAGGCTAGAACTCTGGCCCACTCAGACTGGGTACACATTGGTTGCGAAAAGGGATCCACATCATGCGCATTGCCATTACGGGCGGGAGTGGTTTTATCGGGCGTCGCTTGGTCGCTCGTCTCCTGGAGCAAGGGGATCACGTCTTGGTCTTAACCCGCAACCTTGAGCAAACCCGCAAGGTATTAGGGGATCCCGCCAACCTTAAGCTCCTGCAGTACGATCCCTACCAACCGCAAACCTGGGCCACTGCTCTAGAAGGGTACGAAGGCCTGATCAACTTAGCGGGCGAACCCTTAGCCTCCTCCCGCTGGACAAAAACCAAGAAAAAAGAAATCCGCCGCAGCCGTGTGGAAACCACCCAAGCCCTGGTACAAGCGATCAGTACCCTGAGCCAGAAACCGCAGGTGATGATCAGCGGCTCAGCTGTGGGCTATTACGGATCCCATCCCGAAGGGGATCCCTTGCCGGAAACCGCCCCCCCTGCCCAGGATTTTCTGGGGGAAGTTTGCCAAGCCTGGGAGGCCGCCGCCCGGCCTGTGCAAGATCTTGGGATCCGTCTGGCCATTGTGCGCACGGGGATTGTCTTGGGGCCGGATGGGGGAGCACTGGGGCAGATGTTAGCCCCTTTTCAGTTTTTTATCGGCGGAACGATTGGCTCCGGCAAACAATGGCTCTCCTGGATCCACCGTGAGGATTGGGTTAGTTTGGTTTGCTTCCTGCTCAAACAGGGATCCGGCATCTTTAATGCCACCGCTCCCAACCCGGTACAAATGGAAGAGTTCTGCCGCACTTTAGGCCAGATTTTAGCCCGCCCCTCTTGGCTACCCGTACCGGAACTGGCCCTAGAACTGCTGTTAGGGGAAGCAGCTCAGGTGGTGCTCACGGGGCAAAAGGTGATCCCTCAGGCCGCTTTACAGGCAGGCTTTACGTTTCAATACCCACAATTAAAAGAGGCCCTACGGCAAATTCTGATCCCGTAAATCTCCTGTCAATCTTCTGTAGCTACGCTAAAAGAGCAGAACGCCTGGCCCAAAAGCTGCGGGAACTGGGGGTGGATCCAGGTACCCTAAGCTAGAGAAAAGGCCAGGGATCCCTTCCTGTGCACGATAAAGCGTTTATCCAGGATCTCACCCAGGCCCAACCCCAAAGCCTTGCGGCGCTACTCGACCGTGCTTTGGTCCACCCTTTGGGCTAGCCTGGAGGCACCGGACTTGGTATAGCCATGCTGGTTCAAGACAAATCCACCCACCCCAACTCCCTCACCCGCCAGCAATTAGCAGAGCTCATGCCCTCCGCCCAGGGGCTTCTCAGCGATGAACCGGAAATGGAACACTCCCTCCATGCCCTGCAGCTGCTCATCTTGGTTACCTGCCTCCACCGCCTCTGGCAAGACCGCAGCGACTACTTCCTGGCCTGGAACCTCACTGTCTACTACAGCCGCGAGCAACTGAAGACCAAAGACTTTCGTGGGCCGGACCTATTTTTGGTCAAGGGGGTGTCCAATCACCCACGGGGATCCTGGGTGGTTTGGGAAGAAGGGGGCAAATACCCGGATTTGATCATCGAGCTGCTCTCGGAGTCCACCGCTGAGGTGGATCGCACCGAAAAACGAGAACTGTATCAGACGATTTTTAGAACCCCGGAGTATTTTTATTTTTCGCCAGAGACGCTGGAGTTTATGGGTTTGCGGTTACAGGAGGGATTGCGTTACGAAGAGATCCCTGCCACAGAGCAAGGGTGGCGCTGGAGTGAGGTGCTGGGGTTGTACCTAGGCATTCACAACCGTCAACTGAGATACTTTTTGCCGACAGGGGAATTGGCGCTCTTGCCGGAAGAAGCCGAGCGCCTCGAACGCCAACGGGCAGAACAAGAGCGGCAGCGGGCAGAACAGGAACGCCAACGGGCAGAACAAGAGCGGCAGCGGGCAGAACAGGAACGCCAACGGGCAGAACAAGAGCGGCAGCGTACAGAACAGGAACGCCAACGGGCAGAGCGCCTGGCGCAAAAATTGCGGGAACTGGGGGTGGATCCTGCCAGCCTAGAAAAGTGAATTCAAACGATTTCGGAGACCCTACCATGACCAACCCCGTTGTGGAGTCAGCGGATCCCTTGCTACAAGAACCCGATGCGGCCTACCTTCCTGAATGGCCCCCTGGCCAAGATGAACTCCCTTACGATGATGGCATTCCCATGGAAACCTGGCGGCACAAATGCCAAATGGATCTGCTGATCAGCATCACGGAAACCTGGCTGCAAAAACGACCGGATGGCTTTGTCAGCGGCAATATGTTCCTCTACTACAGCCTGGAACAGTCTCGCAGCCGCGATTTCAAAGGCCCCGATTATTTTGTTGTTCTGGGGGTACCCAAGGGGGAACGGAAAAGCTGGGTGATTTGGGAGCAAGGCAAAGGACCGGATGTGGTGATTGAGCTGCTTTCTCAGAGCACTGCTCAAGCGGATAAGACCCACAAAAAGCAGCTTTACGAACAAATCATTCGGGTACCGGAATACTTTTGGTTTGATCCGTTTGCGCCGGAGGACTGGGCCGGGTTTCGCTTGCTGGGTAGTCAGTATGTGCCGATTGAGCCGGATGCTCAGGGAAGACTGAAGAGTGAGGCGCTGGGGCTGTACCTAGTGAAGTGGACAGGCTCCTTCCGAGGGATTGATACCACCTGGATCCGCTGGGCCACCGAAGTGGGGGAATTGCTGCCCACCGAAGCAGAACAAGAACGGCTATTGGCTGAGCAGGAGCGGCAACGGGCTGAGCAGGAGCGGCAACGAGCTGAAAGCGCCGAGCAACGGGCTGAAAGCGCCGAGCAACGAGCGGAACGGCTGGCCCAAAAGCTGCGGGAACTGGGCGTGGATCCGGGTACTCTAAGTTAGAGAAAAGGCCACGGATCCCTTCCTGTGCACGACAAAGCGTTTATCCAGGATCCCACCCAGGCCCAACCCCAAAGCCTTGCGGAGCTACTCGACCGTACTTTGGGCTAGGCTGGAGGCACCGGACTTGGTATAGCCATGCTGGTTCAAGACAAATCCACCCACCCCAACTCCCTCACCCGCCAGCAATTAGCAGAGCTCATACCCTCCGCCCAGGGGCTCCTCAGCGATGAACCGGAAATGGAACACTCCCTCCATGCCCTGCAGCTGCTCATCTTGGTTACCTGCCTCCACCGCCTCTGGCAAGACCGCAGCGACTATTTCCTGGCCTGGAACCTCACTGTCTACTACAGCCGCGAGCAACTGAAGACCAAAGACTTTCGTGGGCCAGACCTGTTTTTGGTCAAGGGGGTGTCCAATCACCCGCGCGGCTCCTGGGTGGTTTGGGAGGAAGGGGGGAAATACCCGGATTTGATCATCGAGCTGCTCTCGGAGTCCACCGCTAATGTGGATCGCACCGAAAAACGAGAACTGTATCAGAGCATTTTTAGAACCCCAGAGTATTTTTATTTTTCGCCAGAGACGCTGGAGTTTATGGGTTTGCGGCTGGGGGAAGGGGGAGAGCGATACGAGGAGATTGCGCCGACAGATCGCGTCAGCGGGACGGAGTCCTTGCAAGGGTTGCGGTGGAGCAAGGTGCTGGGGTTGTACCTGGGCATTCACAACCGTCAGCTGCGGTATTTTTTCCCGAATGGGGAGTTGGTACCTCTGCCGGAAGAAGCAGAAAAAATCGAGCGGCAACGGATGGAACAAGAGCGGCAACGAGCTGAGCAGGAGCGGCAACGGGCTGAAAGCGCCGAGCAACGGGCGGAACGGCTGGCCCAAAAGCTGCGGGAACTGGGGGTGGATCCGGGTACTCTAAGTTAGAGAAAAGGCCACGGATCCCTTCCTGTGCACGACAAAGCGTTTATCCAGGATCTCACCCAGGCCCAACCCCAAAGCCTTGCGGCGCTACTCGACTGTGCTTTGGGCTAGGCTGGAGGCACCGGACTTGGTATAGCCATGCTGGTTCAAGACAAATCCACCCACCCCAACTCCCTCACCCGCCAGCAATTAGCAGAGCTCATGCCCTCCGCCCAGGGGCTCCTCAGCGATGAACCGGAAATGGAACACTCCCTCCATGCCCTGCAGCTGCTCATCTTGGTTACCTGCCTCCACCGCCTCTGGCAAGACCGCAGCGACTATTTCCTGGCCTGGAACCTCACTGTCTACTACAGCCGCGAGCAACTGAAGACCAAAGACTTTCGTGGGCCGGACCTGTTTTTGGTCAAGGGGGTGTCCAATCACCCGCGCGGCTCCTGGGTGGTTTGGGAAGAAGGGGGCAAATACCCCGATTTGATCATCGAGCTGCTCTCGGAGTCCACCGCTGAGGTGGATCGCACCGAGAAGCGAGAACTGTATCAGACGATTTTTAGAACCCCGGAGTATTTTTATTTTTCGCCAGAGACGCTGGAGTTTATGGGTTTGCGGCTGGGGGAAGGGGGAGAGCGATACGAGGAGATTGTGCCGAGAGAGCAAGGGTGGCGGTGGAGCAAGGTGCTGGGGTTGTACCTGGGCATTCACAACCGTCAGCTGCGATATTTTTTCCCGAATGGGGAGTTGGTACCTCTGCCGGAAGAAGCAGAAAAAATCGAGCGGCAACGGGCCGAGCAGGAGCGGCAACGGGCTGAAAGCGCCGAGCAACGAGCGGAACGGCTGGCCCAAAAGCTGCGGGAACTGGGCGTGGATCCGGGTACCTTGGAGAAATCTTGATCAAACACGCTGTAATCCCCTGAGTGATTTGAAAGACACAAAAAAGGCCCCAACAGAAGGAGGCCTAGAGACAATCAAACTCTAACAAATGAATCAGACAAAACTAGAATGCAGTTGTACCGGTTGCATCAGTCAAGTCGTAATTTACATCACCTGTACCATAGGGATCCAGGGTTAAACCACCTGAGGTTATCGTTACCCCTGAATCCTGATCATCGAACACGTTACAAGACTTTCCAACAAAGTAATCTCCCGTGGATACGGCTTTTTCCCCTTTCCCAAGGCCCAGTTCACAGAGAAGGGGGAAACCACCCACGTTCACATAGGCCGGATTCACGTCCGTATTGCCCAGAACCGCAATGATCAAACCCCGCTGAGCAGGGGTATCTGTAAGCAGTGCAGGAGCACCATAGTTAGGCGCAGACCAGGGATCATTCTGGTACTTGTCTTTGGCAGGGCCACACCAATCAGAGCTACAGCCCCGACCAATTGCTGCGTACTCAGAGGGATAGTTGGTCCAATCCAACCGATAAGCTTCAGAGCCTCGGGAGACATCAGTCAGAGCGGCTTGGGCCTCAGCCACGCGAGAACGACGAATTTGGTTGAGAAACTGAGGAATCGCCACTGCAGATAGCACGCCCACAATCACAATCACCACCAGCAGCTCAATCAAGGTAAAACCCTTAGCCTGAGAAAGCAGCGATTGAGAGACTTTCGCACGAAATAGAGAATGACGGAGTTTTGCACTCATGATCCAACGCCTCTTTGTAAAGAAGAAGTATTTGAGCTGGCCTTAACTTGCCTGTACTAACCTACCCACTCCAAGTCAGATTCATAACATCCTACGAGCAGATCCCTAAAAGCCCTTCCAGACAAGGATTCCAAGGACATCCTCTGTGGGCTACCTCCATAGCCTTAGGGTTGTCAGCGTAGCGGCAACTTCCCAGTCCAAGTACCCATACCCCCCTCCTGAACCAAGATGCAAAAGCAAAAAGGGTAGAGCCACAGCCCCTAGTACCGCCCTACCTGAATGCCCTGCCTCCCTATCGACTCCAGCAGCGTTGTGGAGCAACAGGGTGCTGTAGGCATAGCGGCCCCTTAGAGCAAGGAAAGTCTGTCGCAAGCACTAGCCTACCATGGGTGCAAAGGGCTGCTGAGTTAACTGACTTATACATTGGCTTGATCCCAATGTCCACCTTTGTGAGTGTGGCATGATAGACCCCAACAACCTTCCTACTCTCAAAAGCCAATGTTGCCCTCTGAACCTCACAACCTAGAAGAAATTGCTGCGCAAGGACGAACAATATTTGCCAGCTCTGAAGTTGAATTCCGAAACTGGGCCAAAGGCTGTACAAATGTCCTTTCTCCTTTAGAGTGGGGACAAGTATTGACCAAAATAATTTATCCAGAAAAGACTACCCTTTGGAAGGATATTCCCAAAACATACCAAGAAGCCACAGAAGCAGCACTCTACCAACTCCTTTATCTGGAGCCTAGAAGGGCTTATTCTCTTTACACTGCTCTGTTGACCCCACATAAAGATCATGATGAAGAGTCCGCCCTCATTGATAAAGAGAGACTCATCTTAATGATGAAAAACACAGCCCGAGAACTAGCACTAACGGCTAGCAAACAACCTGATAGCGAGTCAAGGAATACATATGAGCAATCATTAAAAGTAAGAGAGCTAATCTTTGAGTTAGATCCCTTAGAAAAATACAACACCTTAATCCTACTCTTCAACGCAATCAAGAGAGAAGATGAGCTAGCAGTCTCGTTCTATTCATCAGCACTGTCTGAGAGTATAAGTTCTGGATCAGAGATTACGGATCCATCTGGAGATATCGCCTTCTTTGAGGTTGCACGTAATCTGCTGGATCAAGGATATTTCGACATTTTCTTTGATCTCTTAGAGACTTTTGCTCAAAAAACTCCGCAGCCCCAGTATCGATCAATCATTGCTGCACTGTCCTTACTCTCTGAGATTTATCTGCCAGAAAGGTTCGAGTCATACAAAGGCTTATACTCCTCAGAAGACTGGACGAGTGGTTTTGGCATACAGCTGGTTTCGAAACTGCTAGAAGAATCAACAAGCTTGGGCTATTCAGCAGTTGCAAAAAAACTACTTTATATCGCAGAAAAGGAAGAGAGAAAATCTTCCCACCATATCTACTTATTAGAAAATGCGATGACCTTTTTTGCTAAAGCATCACTCACGGATAAGGTAGAGCAACTAATCAAAGAGTTTCTCAACTTGTGGCCGATAGAAGAACTAGAAAAATTAAGGGATAAGCTAGCAAATAAAGAATTGCCAGGAAATAACATTCAATCTCTTGCAATGGCTTTTTTGTTTTCTGTCAGCTTCTTTATCAATTATGTTAGTGATGACAGGAAAATCATACGCAAGCTAACCAATCTTTCCGCAGATATACTATATCACATCCTCGACTTACACAGAAAAAATTTAGATCCAGAAGATGGTTCTGAAAAGGCACCTGCTGAGCGTCGGAGCCTGAACCGTCGAAAACTTCGAGTGGGCTACCTAGGCATATGCTTCATGAGCCACTCGGTAGGCATCATGTCTCACCAGACACTTGCCTCTCATGATGTTGAAAATAATGTAGAAGTCTACTACTACTATCTTATGGGCCTCTCTACTGAGGAGCTTCTTGTTTCAGATCCAATCTATCAAGATTTTCTTTCCCATAAGGCTCATTTTCGTCACATTCCTAAGAATTCTCATTTAAAGGAAATTATAGAGATAATTAGACATGACAATCTTGATATTCTCATTCATCTGGATTCATTGACAGATCGAATGAGCAACTATGTGATTGCGTATCGCTGTGCACCTATTCAATGTAGTTGGTTGGGCGGAGACTCCTCTGGCTTGCCAACTCTAGACTACTTTCTAGTTGATCCATATCTCCTTCCCGACTCAGCCAAGGAAGACTATCGTGAAGAGTTGATTCAATTACCCACATATGCTGCCATCCGTCACCTTTCTGTCGAGCCTCAAGATCATCAAGTTTTTCTGAAAAAGCTGAATGCCAAGCCTCAGCAAGTTATCCTATTCACAGCTGCACATGCTTACAAACGCAATGATCAATGTGTAGAGGCTCATCTCCAAATACTACTCAATGCTCCTAATTCTATATTGGTTGTAAAGGGTAAAGGAGAAGCCCCATCACTGGTTGAAATGTATCGGAGTAAGGCCAAGAGTTTAGGAATAGAGGATCGAATCCGTTTTCTTGCAAGAACAGACTATGTAAGTTCACATCGTGGCCAACTAGGATTGTTTGACTTAATGCTAGATACATTTCCTTACACAGGTGCTACTCACACAATGGAATCTTTATATATGGGTTTACCTGTGTTAACCTTGGTCGGTAAACATTATTTTGGTCGTATGAGTTATAGCTTACTTAAAAATATTGGCCTTGACGATTGCATCACGTGGTCTATTGAAGAATTTATCCAACGCGGGATCCAACTGGCTAATGATCCGGAGCGATTGGCAAAAGCCAAGCAGACCATTCGAGATTCCTATGACAAGTCGGTGATCTGGGATCCGAAGCGGCTAGCCAGAGCGATGGAGAAAACGTATTTTGATCTTGCCTACAGGCACCAACTTATTGATCAAATTCCTGATTTACCAAACTACGAACCTGAACCTAAGCCCACCGAACGCATCCGACTCCATATTGGCGGTAAGGAGCCTCATCCTAACTGGAAGATCTTCAACATCCAGCCCGGGCCAAATGTAGATTATGTTGGTAATGCAGTTGATCTCAGCCAATTTCCCGATAACAGTCTGGAGGCCATCTATACCTCCCATACCCTCGAACACTTCAACTATACACAAGAGCTACCCGTTGTTCTCAAAGAGTGGTATCGAGCCTTACGCTTCGGGGGACAATTGATGATTAGCGTTCCAGATTTGCCGACCCTCTGCCGCCTCTACTTGAAAGAAGAGGCGACTCCTGCCCAGCGCTTTGCCATTATGCGCATGATGTTTGGCGGACAAGTGGATGAGTATGACTACCACAAAGTTGGGCTGTCCTGGGAGCACCTATTCATGTTGCTGAGTCAAGCAGGGTTTAGAATCATCCGCAAAGTGGATCGATTTAACTTATTTAATGATTGTAGTGAGATGGTTGTTTTTAATGAACTGATTAGCCTCAACGTGATTGCAACCAAGTAATGATTAGCATCTTGACTCAACTTGCGGATCCTAGAGGTATTGCCGCCGAACCCAGTTCTCGAACAACATCTCTAGCGGATCTATCTCCCAGATGGGGTTATACAAGTTAGAGATCTGCTACCCTGAGGGGGTGGAACAAAGAGATGCCTTTAAGCCGAACCTTGATCTCGTAGTTGAAAGCTATGAATAGCTCTTTAGGAAAGCCACCCGATGACAGATGAAGAATTGAACCAGCGCTTTGCCCAGCTTGCAGAAGCTGTAACCCGAGTTGCCGAAGCCAGCACCCAAGGCATAGAACGCCTCTCAGAAAGAATAGAAGCCATCAACACGGCAAGTATGCGGGGAATGGATAGGTTGCTCACCGGCCAGTTGGCTCTGCAGCAGTTGTGTGGCCAGCTCTCAGAAGTTGCCCTGGAGATCCGGGCTGAGGTTGCCCAGCTAAAAGCCAATCATGCACAAATTCAGATTCAACAGGAGCAAAGAGCCAGTGAAATTACCGACCTTCACCAGAGACAGGCTGAGACAGATGCTCGCTTTAATGTGCTGCTAGATGAAATTCGCTTCTTGATTCGTCGTCAACTTCCCCCTGAGGAGGAGCCCTAAAGAAATCAATAAGTTCTAAAGTGTATCGAGATATCCAAAATGGAAAAAACACTGGTTCGATTCTGCTTCTCTCTGCTCGAATGGGTATGAGTAGCCTTGAGGTCTAACATTCATGAACTCAGCGATTATTATCACCGCCGCCGACTCTAAGTTTTTTGACCTATTTCAAGGCACAATCCTTTCCATTCGAGATAAACCCCAAGGCAGATCGGTTGATCTTGGCTTCTTCGATCTGGGCTGCACCCCCGAGCAATTGGAGTGGATATCCGGCCAAGTGAATCATATCTTTGAGCCTGGTTGGGATTATGACTTTCCCGGAATTGAGTCTGCACCTTCCTACTTGCGAGGCTTACTGGCGCGGCCTTCTTTGCCCAAATATTTTCCGGGCTATGAGATCTATATCTGGATTGATGCCGATGCCTGGGTGCAAGATTGGTTTGCGATTGATCTACTTATTCAGGGTAGCAGAAAACGAGGATTAGCCATTGTTCCAGAAGTGGATCGAGGAAACAGGTTGCTATATGGCCCAAAGGATTACTTAGCTGATCTTGATCAAGCCTATAAATACTACTTTCCAGAATTGAATATTGACAATTTATACACGTATCCACTTCTTAATGCAGGTGTATTTGCATTGCATCGTGATACTAAACATTGGCAGTCATGGGATTTACGCCTCACTCAAGCACTGAGAAAAAGACCTTCTATTCTCACAGATCAACTTGCTCTGAATGTAGCGATTTACTTAGACGGACTGTTCGAGCAAACAGAACTTCTCCCGGCCTATTGCAACTGGACTTGTCACTATGGCCTACCAAAATGGGATCCAAAGCGCAATTTATTGGTTGAGCCTTACTTGCCTCATACTCCGATCTCTATTCTCCATTTAACCAGCAGCAGCAAAAAGGAAGGAAAACATGTCTTGAGAACTATAGAGGATGAAGAAATCGAGCTGAGCTTGCGATTTCCTCAAACTAAATCTAATAGGATCCAATCAAAATATGATTATGTGTCTCCTGGATTCTATAAGATTTCCCTTGATCACAGCTTCCCCAATATGCGGGTAGGGAATGTAGATCAATGCCCTTGGCCCTACCTACGCAGAGAAATTCCCCATCTTTGGTATGTGGATCAATGTAACCCGACGGTTGGCTTTGTCAGTCGGGATGAGGCCCACATTCTCTACAATACCGCCCTGCAATTCAAAGGCCAGCCCGCCCTGGAAATTGGCTGCTGGATGGGGTGGTCTGCAGCTCATCTGGCCTCGGCAGGGGTAATTCTGGATGTTGTGGATCCGATTCTAAATCAGCCCCAAGCGTATGAAAGTGTGGATCAATCCCTTACCCTGGCCGGGATCCGCTCCAACGTTACCCTTTACCCTGGCACTAGCCCAGAAAAGGTGGAGGAAATTGCCCAAACGCAGAATCGCCGTTGGTCTCTGATCTTTATTGATGGGGATCATGATCATCCTGGCCCATTACGAGATGCCCAGATCGCTGAGAAATATGCCGCCGAAGATGCGCTGATTCTCTTTCATGATCTCACCTCTCCTGATGTGGCTGAAGGCTTACATTACTTCAGGGATCGCGGCTGGAATACGATGATCTACCAAACCATGCAAATCATGGGGGTGGCTTGGCGAGGTCAGGTTCAGCCGGTTGAACACATTCCGGATCCTGCTGTGCAATGGACTTTGCCTGAGCATCTTAGAGGTTATCGAGTCTGTGGGCTGCAGTTTCAATCTCTGTTGCCCGTGATCCGCCCTTATACCTTGCTGAGCCTGGAGCGACTATCAACCCTTTACTCACTGGCCAAAAAGATTTGCCAAGCAGATATTCCAGGTAACTTTGTTGAGTGTGGAGTGTATAAGGGCGGCAGTTCTGCCCTATTGGCCTGGGTGATCCAGAACTTCAGTCGCCGTCCTCGCAAGGTCTATTCTTTTGATACGTTTTCCGGCATGCCCGATCCAACAGAAGTGGATCGCCACCAAGGGATCCCGGCAAATGATACGGGCTTTGGGGTGGGAACTTTGCCCGCTCCCATTGCTGAAAACCTAGAACAAGTGTGTGAGGCTTTGGGGGTTTGGGAATGGGTTATTCCTGTGGCAGGGTTGTTTGAGAATACCTTACCCGCTTACCGGGAGGAAATGGGCGAGATTGCTCTTCTCCATGCGGATGGAGATTGGTATAGCTCCACAATGGATATTTTCCGGAATCTCTATGGGCAAGTGAATCCGAAGGGGTTCATTCAAGTGGACGACTATGGCCATTGGGAGGGCTGCAAGAAGGCCATTCACGACTTTGAACAGGAGATAGGGGCTTTCTTTCGGCTTCACACCATCGATTACACAGGAACTTGGCTAGCACTGGAAGAAAATCTGCCGATACTCTCTCCAGAACACTCAGAACCCTCTACCCCAGGGATCCATCTGCGGCAGATGAACCTCGCTCTTTTCCCGGACTGGGATCCGGATTCGGAAGTAATAGTTTCTGAACTGGAGCCGTTGCTGGAGTACATTCTGCTCAGCCCCAACCCTCAAGACTATGCCCTGATTGTCTCAGCCGAGCTGGATTATGGACTGGCCGAATCGGTTCTGGAAATGGCAGCAGCCAATGTTGCTCTGAAGCTGATGGAGCAGGGGCATGAACTGGGGGCTGAACCCCACATCTCCTTGATTCGAACCCTGAATGCCCCCCAATGGGAACGGCTCCTTGCTCGGCTCACCCATCACTATCCCCTGGCCCATGAGCGGATCCCGGCCAGGATCCGGGAAGCGGTGGGTAAGCTACCTCCCTTTGAACTGTCGAGTGAAAGGGCTGTTACCCGCTCCCAGGACTAGGCCATGCCCATTTGGTTGCTTGCAGAAAAGCGCTCCATAAAGCGCAGGAAGCGCTCCCACTCCGCTTCGTTCTCCATGTCGTAGGTCACTTCTAGGGCCTTAAATTCTCCGTTCAAGAACTTGGCCTTGATGTCGCGGGTAGTCAATTCCCCTTCCTCATCGATCATCCTCATGCCGAGGATATTTTGAGTATCAGAGTTCACATCCTCAAAGCGAAAAATAGCAGATCCCCGGCTACTTGTTTTGGACTTTAGCACCCGCACATTGGTGGGTACCTCTTGGATTCCGGGGGAGAACTCGATACTGGCCATGATGTCCTAAAAAACGGGTTATTCAAACCATTATACTTTGGTGCTCTCCAGTCCCGGTTGTAGAAGTTCCTGGAACTTCTGGGCTGTCAACTGCTCTAGATATAGGCTGGCCTGCCGCTGTGCTTCTGCCTCATCCGGGATCCGCTCCTGCTCCGCCAGGTTCAGAGGGTCCCCACAGATGACGCCAATGTGAATGGGGATGGGATAAGTTGCCAACTCGGCTCGTGCGGCTGAGGTTGCCTGTCCACAGAGAATCAAGAGAGGTTTTTGGGCCAAAATTGCCTGTGCCAGCACGCCCCCAACCACTTTCCCCATGGAGCTTTGTTCGTCCAGGCGGCCTTCTCCGGTCACGATCAGGTCGCAGTGCTGAATACGCTCCTGTAGGGAGGCTTGCTGCCACAGCAGGTGGATCCCAGATTCTAGGGTGGCTCCGAGAAAGGCAACCAGCCCCGCCCCCACTCCCCCCGCCGCTCCGGCGCCAGGGATCCGATCCACGGTTCGGCCCAGATCCCGTTCCACCCGAGTGGCCCAGTGCCCCAGGGCTTGATCCAACTGTTGCACCTGCAGGGGGGTTGCCCCTTTCTGGGGCCCAAAGACGGCGGCGGCCCCCAACGGCCCGGTGAGGGGATTCTGAACATCACACAAACCCCGGATGCGTTTTCCTTGCCAAATTCGGTGGGCGGGTGGCTGAATGCGGTCCAGACGGGCCAGTTCTCCCCCACCCCAGCCAATCGCATCCCCGGCTGCATCCAGCAATTGGTACCCCAGGGCCTGTGCCATGCCGGATCCTCCATCCACGGTGGCGGATCCCCCAAGCCCCAGCCAAATCTCTGGGATCGGTTCCTGGCAGACAGCCCGCAACAGCTCCCCCAACCCATAGGTGGTGGTACGGGTGGGATCCCGCTGTTCTGGAGGAACCAACGTCAGGCCCGCCACCTGCGCCAGTTCCAACAGGGCCAACTGACCGGAGGCCAGCACCCCATACTCCGCCCATACCGGATCCCCCAGTGGACCAGTCACCCACAACCCTTTTTTCTCGCCCCCCAACACCGTCAATAGCACCTCTAGGGTGCCCTCTCCCCCATCTGCCAGCGGGATCGGCTCCACCTCAGCGGTGGGCAAAACCCGGCGGATCCCTCTGGCGATGCTCTGGGCCGCTTCTGTTGCCGTCAGGGATCCCTTGAAACTGTCCGGGCAGACCAAAATCCGCTGAGGTACCCTGCCCAATCCGGATCCCATCTCCCTTCAACCCATGACCCAAGTTTCGATCTCCTCCGGATGAGAGGGTAAAGCCGCCGTCAGCACCTCACAGCCAGTTGGGGTAATGAGCACATCATCCTCGATGCGAATGCCTCGCACATCGGCAAACTGGGCTAACCGTTCCCAATTCACACAATCGTCATAGCGCTGTCGCCGCACCGGATCCTGCAAAAGGGCTGGCACCTGGTAAAACCCTGGCTCAATCGTCACCACCATGCCCGCCTGCAAAGGTCGATCCAGCCGCAGATAGCCCAGCCCAAAGCGCTGGCTCCGTTGCCGCCCTGCTGCATAGCCGGCTCGATCCCCAAGATCCTCCATATCGTGCACATCCAGCCCCAGCAAATGCCCGATCCCGTGGGGGAAAAACAGAGCATGGGCATCCCGTTCCACCAACGTGTGGGGATCCCCACGCAGAATGCCCAACTCCACCAATCCAGATGCAATCACCTGAGCTGCCAACAGATGCAACTCTCGATACTCCACTCCTGGAGCCGCTTGGGCAATACAAGCATCGTGAGCTTGTCGCACCACCTCGTAGAGCTCCCGCTGAGTGGGGGAAAATTGTCCTGAAACCGGCCAGGTGCGTGTGACATCCGCCGCCCAACCCAGCGGGCTTTCTGCCCCCACATCCGCCAACAGCAGATCGCCCGGTTGCAGCCGGTGATGGTAGGCTTCGTTGTGTAAGACCTCGCCGTGGACGGTCACGATGCTGGTGTAGGCAACGGTCATTTGCTGAGCGCAAATTGCCTGCTCCATTGCGGCTCGCACTTCCGACTCGCGCTTAGCCTGCCGGCTAGCCGCCATCCCCGCTCGGTGAGCCTCCACCGTTACCGCTGCTGCTGTCCGCATCTGTTCTAGGGCAAAGGCATCCTGACAAAGGCGCAACTGCACCACTGCCTCCGCTAGGGGTTCATCCTGAGGATGAAGATCCGGTGCGGCTGGGATCCCTCGGTTTAAAATGTGGGCTTGCTGGATTCGGGTGGCTGCATCCTGGACACCCAGGGTAAGAGCTTCACCAGAGAAGGATCCCAGTTCCGACAAAGGATAAGCCGCCTCAGCTCCGATTTGGGCTGCCAATTCCTCTCGTGTCGGGCTAGGGCCATGCCACAGGGCTGCCCCAGGGGGAGGATCGTCAACAAACAGTTCCAATCGACCCGCCTGCAGGCGAATCACCGCCTGTTCAATCGGGATCCCGGCAAAGTAGAGAAAATGACTGCTGGCTCGATAGGGATAACCATTGTGGGGAAAATTACGCGGGCTACGTCCCCCTGCCCAAAGCAAGACTGGAAACGGCAGCAACTCCCCCAGCCGCTGCCGTCTCTGTTTCAGGAGTTCTCGCTGTTCCTGAGTCAGTGCTAGACCTGCAACCATCCTCAGCGTTACCCCCCCACCCCAGATGAGCCAGATTGGATCGATTGGTACTGAATATTGATTTAGCCCCCATCTTAGCGGGATTGAAAGCTTTAAGTCGGGAATTGACACTCCCCCGGTTAGAAACCGGGGGATTCTCCCTTCTAGCTCCCCACAGCTTGAAGCTGTGAGGGATTCATGGAGTTCAGGGGATTGCCAACTACCCCATCCCCTGAGCCGACCCTACCTATTACGGGCAGGGCTTCTTTTAGACTCAAAGGACACGAAAACCCGTCCCACTGGGCAATGTTCATGACGCTCCGCGTCTTGCGTAGCAAGATTGCGGCATTCCAGTCGGCATCACAGCAATACCCGTCCTGCCCGGTGAACAGATGCCCACTCCTTTTCCCAATGGCCTCCGGCCCTGCGGAGCAGATCAATCCTGTCCTGTGGTCGGTTTTGGATGTGTAGGCAGCAGGGCGCTTGTGTAGAGTTCTACCTGCCATCTCCAGCTTGTAGGCAACCTTCCACTCCAGGTCGTAGTACGACCAGGTATGGCGCGATTTCCCGGCATCCGAACGCGCCTTCTGGCTCTGTCTGGATTGGCGGATACCTGAGAGGTCTTCCATCCACACATCCGCATTCACCGCCTTGGCAAACCGTACAATGCGGCGGCTAACGGTGTGGTTGACCGCCCTCATCCACCGGGCTTCTTTGCGCTCCAGTCGCTTGAGTGCTCGGTATTTACCCGCCTGCTGCAACTGGGCACGACGCTTCTGGAAACGACGACGACGATAGGCTACCTCTCCACCCCCAAAAAACACCGCCCGACCCCAACGGGTGGCCGCCACTGCCAAACGGTTCTGCCCCCGGTCAACACCCAGCCGCTCCGTACTCTTCACTTCGGGAACTTCCCAAGTGATAGATACAACCGCGTACCAACAGCCCCGTAGCTTCATGAGTTTCAAGGTTCCCCGTTCACAATCCTGCTCGGCCAGGATGCGCTCAAGACGCTCGGCATAGTAGGAACTGCCAACCTCAAGGGGAACCCGCTTGTCACCCTGAATCGTGGGAAAACTCACCGAGTAGGTGCTGCCTACTTTGTGCAGCTTCCAGTTTTGGTTGTTGACCTCTGGCCAGAACACTTTGAAGTGTTTGACCCGCTGGCCGGCTTTCCCCTTCAGGACACGAATCACCTGGTTGGAAAGTGCCGACTTGAGTGGGGTTACCACTTTGGCGGTTGTTAATGCTTTTCGTTCCTTCGGACTGATGCGGAGCAGTTCGTTTGCCAGTTCGGTTGTCGCACAAACCGTCTGGTTAAACATCTCTGCTTTGACCGCATTGAGGTCAAGAAACTTGAGCTTGAGTGTCGTGGTGACCCGTCTCATGCAGACTATTGTACTATCCCTGTAGATACTTCGCCATTGTCTACATGACGGAATACAAGCATTATCGGCATTCGGTTGGATTGGCAACGGTTCACTTGATTTGGATCCCGTGCAGGCGGAAAAAGGTGTTCTACAAACGCGAAGACCTCAAGTCCCGTTGCGCGGCGGTGTTCCAGGAAGTCGCTGCCGAGAAAAAATGGTTTATCAAGGTGCTTGAGATCGCGTCTGACCATGTCCATCTCTTGGTGGAATACGACCCCCATCACTCCATTTCCCAGGTGGTGAAGGCATTTAAGGGGCGGTCATCCCGTGTTCTTAGACAAGAGTTTCCAGAATTGCTTAGGTTACCCAGCCTGTGGACGCATTCGTATGGGTTCGACACTACCGGGAAGATTAGTACTCAGAAGGTGTTGGAATACATCAACGACCCCCATCACGGCTGAATAAATTCAGCCTGTGCGCTTATATCCCCCAGTTAGAAACCGGGGGCTTTACGCTGCTCTTCGTAAGAACCCCCAGGGATCCCTAAACTGGGCCTAGCCTTGCTTAGGTGGATCCCATGCGCATTGCCATCGGCGGTATTTCTCACGAAACCAATACCTTTTCCATTGTCCCAACAACCCTATCGGATTTTTTGTGCTGCCACTATGCCGAGGATGAGCAGCTCTTCACCCAGTATCAAGGTACCAAAACCAGCATCGGGGGCTTTCTGGATGCGGCCCGTGACTTTGAATTTCAGGTTGTGCCGACTCTGATGGCTGTGGCTACCCCCGGCGGCTTGGTGACAGCAGAAGCCCTCTCCACTTTGGTTGCTCGCCTCACCACTCGGTTGGCACATCAACAGCACTTTAACCCCCTAGACGGGATCCTGCTGGCACTGCATGGAGCCATGGTTTCGGAACTGGATCCCGATGGTGAAAGCTATATTCTGCGAGCAATACGGGCTGTCGTAGGAGCCGATCTGCCGATCTTCGTCGAGCTGGATCTCCACGGTAACATCACCCCAGAGATGGTTAAACTGGCTACTCTTTGTGTCGCTTACGACGAGTATCCCCATACCGATACCTACGAACGAGCCTACGAAGCCGGTTGTCTGATGGCTCGCCAAGTTCGCGGGGAAATTCACCCCACCGTTGCGGCCATTCACCTACCGCTGTTGGCAGGAATGCAGCGGCAATACACCCATGCAGAGCCGATGTTGGGGCTGAAGCACCTGGCCCACCAGATTGAACAGGAACCCAGTATTTTGAATGTTAGCTATTTACCTGGATTTCCCTACGCCGACATCGCCGCCACCTGTTTTACCGTGATGGTCACCAGCGACCGGGATCCCACCTTGGCACGCCATAAAGCCCAAGAGCTGGCCCAGTACGTTTGGCAGCAACGCGATCAGTTTGTTCCTCAGCCTGTTCCTGTGGATGCGGCGGTACAAATGGCGATTCAGGCTGCACAAGGGCCGGTTGTTTTGGCGGATAGCGGTGATAATCCTGGGGCCGGTACTCCTTGTGATGGCACCGTGCTGTTGGAGGCACTGCTGCGATTGGGGGCTCAAAAGGTTGCTGTGGCAGTTATGGCAGACCCAGAAGTGGTTCAGCAGGCGATTGCGGCTGGCGTTGGCGCTACCCTCAAAACAACATTGGGTGGAAAAGTGGATCGCTTACACGGGGATCCCTTGCCCATAACCGCACAAGTGCTGCGGATCAGTGATGGAACATTTACCCATACCGGCCCGATGCTAACCGGGATCCGGATCGAGATGGGGCCAACTGTGGTGTTGCAAGTGGAGGGATCCCGCGGTGGCAGCGTACAAGTGGTGGTGAGCAGCCAACGCTATCAACCCACGGATCTGGAAGTGTTCCGCAGCCAGGGTATTGAACCAACCGAACAACACATTGTAGTGGTGAAATCTTTGGTTCATTTTCGTGCTGCCTTTGGCCCGATTGCCCGGCAAGTGATCGAGGTAGACTCCCCTGGTCTTTCCAATCCGGATTTGGGACGGCTGCACTTCCAGCATTTGCGCAGACCCATTTATCCTTTGGATGCAGAGGTCACGCTAGACTTCGAGATCTAACGCCCCCCTCATGAACCCAGCTCCGGGGTGCAGCCGCTCCTCCTCAAGGGACTTTTTGCAGTGGGGGTACAAATGAGCCGCGCGGGTACCGCCCATGAACCCCTTAGATGAACCCTTGCGCCAGCGTATGCAAGCTTTGGGAATACCTTCTTGGCAAGCCTTGCGCAAACAAGCGGGTGTCAGTCGGCGGGCCATCAATCATCTGCGCCGAGGAGAGTGGGGATCCCTGCGCTTGGAACAACTGCAACAGCTGGCGTTAGCCTTGAATTGGGAGTTGCACTCTCTGTTTGATCTCATCCATCCCAACATCCATCTCAGTAGCCAAGCCCCCACTTCTCCAGACGTGACCTTCTCACTGCTCCAACCCTTGCTCACCAGCTACCCCACCATTCGCCAGATTGCCCAACGCAAACCCGACTGGCCTGCCCAGAATGTCACGGCCCTCTTCCGCTCCCTCGATGCCCTGCTCCACCACTGGAACTACGAAGCGATTGGCAGCCCGTTCGAGTCCGTCCCCTTCCAACCGCAACTGCATCAGCCGGATCAACCGGATATCCAGCTGGGGGATCCCGTTTACATTCGTTTTGTCGGCTACCGTCAGGGGGAACGCATCCTCTGCCCCGCCAAGGTGAGCCGCTCTTTACCGGGAGGATTGAGCTGATGGGGATCCGCACCTCGACTGGCCAAATGGCAACCCCCACTACGCTGGCCATCGACTTCGGTACCAGCAATACCGTCGTTTGCTGCTGGGATCCCGTCCATGAATGCCCCCGTACCCTTACCTTGCCTGGTCTGTCTCGCCAAGAACAAACCCACGCGGCTATTCCCAGCCTGGTCTTTGTTAAGGGCTCCAACCAACTGTTGGTGGGAGAAACCGTGCGCTCCGGCCGTTGGGGGGCGGTGGATCCGCAGCGGTTATTCCAGGGCTTCAAACGGGAGTTGGTGGCGGACTTTGTGCCTCCCCCGCGTCTTCTGGATGGCCAGCGCTACGATGCTGAAACCGTTGCCCAAGCCTTTTTGCAAACGGTGATGGAGGCTCTCCCCAAAGAGCAGTTGCAGCCGGAACGGGTGGTGTTTACAGCTCCCGTCGGCTCCTTCGAGCGCTACCTGAATTGGATCCGGAGGGTCGCTAGCACCTATGGTTGGGATCCGATTCAAATTGTTGATGAAGCCACTGCAGCCGCCCTGGGCTATGCCGTTGCTCAACCGGGAACCCTTGTACTGGTCGTGGATTTTGGCGGTGGCACCCTCGACCTCAGCCTGGTGCGCACCCTTGCCCCCCAACCCGGGGATCCCGTGCTGAAAGCAGAAGTGATCGCCAAGTCGGATGCCTATGTGGGTGGGCTGGATATCGACACTTGGATCGCCGAGTACCTGCTGGAGCAACTGGGCCTCAGCCGGGCCCAGATTGGATCTCTGGGTTGGCTGAACCTGCTGGAGGGAGCCGAACAGCTCAAGATCGCCCTCTCCTCCCAAACCGAAGCGGTGGGCAGCTGGTTTGATGACGAGAGCCTGATTGCCTATGAACTAAAGTTGGATCGCCAAGCACTGGAGGAGATCCTAGAAACCCACCACCTGTTGGATCAAATTCGCCATTGCCTAGATGAAATTCTCCTGACAGCCCAGGCGAAAGGATTCGGCAAATCCCAAATTGAGCAAGTGCTTTTGGTGGGGGGTAGCTCTCAGCTGCCGGTGGTGCAAGACCTGCTCCGTTCCTACTTCGGCAAAAAACGGGTTCGATGTGAGCGTCCCTTCGATGCCGTGGCCATGGGTGCTCTGCAGCTGGGCCGCCAGGTGAAGTTGGAGGATCATCTCCACCACAGCTACGCCATTCGCCTCTGGGATCCCGTACAAAAGAGTTATAGCTATTACCCCCTGTTCGAGCGGGGTACCCGTTACCCCTGTCAGCGACCGGAGCCCCTCATTTTACAGGTGGCCAACGACGGTCAAACGGAGATCCGGCTGGATGTGGGGGAAGTAGCCCAGGTGGCGCAGTCTGAAGTGATTTACGACGAGTTCGGACGCATGAGCAGCCGTCAGCTAACCCGGCAAACCGACTTTCGCTCCCTGGCCCAATCGCCAGGCTCCGGATCCCCACCGGAACCCATCTGTTTGGCCCGACTGCACCCCCCTGGTCGCACCGGAGAAGATCGCCTCCGCATCGAATTTGCAGTGGATACATCTCGTCGTTTATTGGTCACCATCACCGACTTGCAAACTCAACAACGCTTAGCCGATACCCAGCCTGTAGCCACCTTAAGTTAGCCAAAGCCTTGTTTCTACTCCCTCCTCGTCATCACGCTCGTCCTCCTCTAGACTTCATTCCGCCCGCCTACAACCCTTGGGTGCTGCAGGGGGTACAGAGGTTACTGCCTTTGTTACTGCGGGTACGGGTGCGGCGATGGTTACCTTCCGGCATTGCCCGAGTGGAGGCGACAGGAGCAGAAACGCTAGCAGAGTTGTATCACCAATTTCAGGCTGGCAGAATCCGGCTGATTCTGGCCTTTCGCCATGTGGAGGTGGATGACCCGCTGACGGGGTTGTATTTGTTCTCCCGTCTGGTGCCCCAGGCCGCTCACCGCCAAGGGATCCCCCTCCAACTCCCCATTCACGCCTACTTTCTCTACGACCGAGGCATGCCCCTCTGGGGTGGCAAGTGGCTGGGATGGTTGCTTTCCCGCTTAGGAGGGATCCCAATCCATCGGGGGCGACAGGTGGATCGGACTGCCCTAAGAACTGCCCGGCAGTTGATTGCCGAGGGGCAGTTTCCCTTTGTGGTCGCGCCAGAGGGAGCCACCAACGGCCACAGTGAGCGGGTCAATCCTCTCGAACCAGGAACCGCGCAACTGTGTTTTTGGTGTGCCGAAGATCTGGCCAAGGCGGGCCGCCCGGAATCGGTGATTATCCTGCCAATCGGCATCCGCTACCACTACACCCATCCCTCTTGGCCCCGGTTGGAGCGCCTGTTGCAACACCTGGAGAAGATGAGTGGACTCACGGTAGAGTCGATGGATCCCAACGCCCCCAAGAACCGCAATACCCGTTACGCTCAGCGCATCTGTCGCCTCGGCCATCAGATCCTGACCCAAATGGAGGCATTTTATGCCCAGGTGCACCATCAGCCCCCAGCCCAAGCTCATGACTTGTCCCTAAACGTCCGCCTAGACCGAGTTCTCCAGCAAGCTTTGATGACCGCAGAACAGCATTTCGGCCTCCCCTCACAGGGGGAAGTGAATAGCCGTTGTCGCCGCATTGAAGAAGCCGCTTGGGCTCAGATTTACCGAGAGGAACTCCGGGATCCCCGCACACTCTCAGCTCTAAAGCGGGGCTTACTCGACTGGAACGCCCAGCAAGCTTCCCTGCACATGCAGCACATGCGCCTGGTGGAGAGTTGTGTAGCCCTGCGGGAAGAATATCTCCTGGAAAAGCCCTCGTTTGAACGGTTGGCAGAAACTGCCCTGATCGTGTTTGATGTGCTGGCTCGTCTCAAAGGAGAAGCCTATCCGGCCCGACCCCGTTTGGGCTGGCGGGGAGTTCGTTTCACGGTCGGGGATCCCATTTCGGTAACCGAGCGGTGGGCAGCCTATTCTACCCCGCACGGCACGGAGCGCCATCGTGCTTTGCACGGCGCGGAGCGCCATCAAAAAGGGAGGCAAGAAGCTAAGCAAGCTGTGGCTCAGCTCACACAGGATCTGCAACTGGCTTTGGAACAGATGACGCGATGATTTCTATAATTCACCTCTAATTCACTTCAGTCTTTTTCGGTCAGCTTTTGCCAAGCCGCACTCAAGGCCGCCTGCATCCGCTGGGTTGCCCGGTTCAGCCGTTGCTGCCAATGCTCCCAGCTCTGTTGTAAAAACTCCGCCGCCTCATTCAGCACGTTCTGATCAAACCGGGCTGCCCCCGCCAGTTCATCTCGCACCTGTTGAATCTTGACCCGCACCACCTCCGGCGGATCCTGGGGGGTAACCAAACTTTTGAGACGCTCCCCCATACGCTGCACCAGTTGTCTCACCTGCTGAGACTTTTCACTCAGGAAACCCTTCAGCCCCTCCCCCTCTGACTTGAGCCGTTGGGGAGCATCCTCCTTAACCACCACTGCTTCCAAATCAATGGTTTCAACATCAGATGGAAAGAGCACTGCCCTGCCTCCCCACGCTTCGGCAATGCTCCCCCCGAGAATGTAGGCAGCGATATCACCGGTTTCCCAATCAAACAAAAAATCCTCGATCCAGCCCACCGGTTGATCCCCAATCCGTACCACCCGTTTATACAGAGAACTGACAGGGATCCCAGGGGCCGTGACAACATGAGCATAGGTCAGCAGTGCATCCGGGCCGATCACCGAAACCTGCTCTAGGGGGGTGTAGCCTTGGCTGCTGGTGAAGTAGCTCACCCGTCCTTGGGGATCCACCCAAATTTCTTCGACACGGCCCAGTCCCGTGGCAGTGGTGCCATCGAGAGCCATTAGACCAATCACCTGACTGCGGCGAATAATACGTTCCATGATACTTGTCCTCTGATTGGGTTGATGGGGGTTCTAGTTGATAGGGGTTCTACAATTGTGTCAACTATCCCACCCATGAGGGGACAGGGCTGGCGAATGGTTCTTTACCTATCCCTCCACACCCACAAGGGGATGCGGTTCCTCGCAGATCACACGAAAAAAATAAAATAATAAATAAAAACGGATCCCCTGAATGAGGATCCCCAATGCTTCCACTTGTTCAGTCTGAATTACAGCCCTTTAATGCTCCGCAGTCGCGTGTCACCTAGCATTAGCGTTGCGTAGCAACAATACCTACGGCAAGCTGCGCCACCCCAAAAGTGAACGCGGGTTTGCTACACCAAAGCTAGTGTCCCTAACCCATTTCAAGAGGACGAAAGCGCTCCGCACCACTAAGGCAAGTCTGTCGAAGACATGCACACTAGCGTACCCTTGGCGCAAAGGGCTGTAACAATGCACCGGTCAGTGGCTTATTGAGTAATCGCACCCTGCATACGAGCACCCCAAGTACGGGTAAAACGCAGGTCAGCCCCCACCAAATTGGCATCGCGCAAGTCGGCCCCACGTAGATCTGCCCCATACAAAGAAGCAGAAGACAGGTCAGCCCCACGCAGATCCGCCCCACGCAAATCTGCACCCTCCAGGTAGGCACCACTCAGGTTGGCCTCACTCAATTTGGCCCGACGCAAGTTTGCCCCTACCAAGTAGGACTGGCTCAGATCGGCGCCGATCAAGGTGGTTCGCTCAAAGTTGGCTTCAATCATGTCGGAGCCGCTGAAGTTGGCTTCCGTGAGATCCAGATTGCTCAGGGTAATGGATCCCATACGACAGCTGGCGCAGGTTTTGGAAGCCATCAGATAGCGCATGAAGCAGGAGTTATAGGTGGTGGCTGCCGCCGTAGAGGCCACAGCTGCCGTAGTAAGCAGTGCCAGGATGGCGGGAACTTTCAGATTCATAGTTGCCAAGCCCTACAGTTTCAAAGTTAAAGGTGCGAAGATGCAGCAGACCGAAGGTCTTCTGCGTTGGTCATATGATAATGGCATCTGCTGCGTTCGACCACTCTTGTCCTTGTTTGCCTAATCCCCTCGACTGAAATCAATAGATTCTTTCTCGAAAGGTGCGGGTGCGTTCATAGTCTCTCTGGCGCAGGGCCTCTGGGTCGAAACCAAAATTCGGCAGGGGCGGATCCTTCAGCATCGGTTGTACCCAATACCAAGACAACTGACCCAAACCCACCAACACTCCCAAAACTGCCGTCAGGGTCAAGACGCGATCCCAGCGGATTTGCCACCCAGCTTTCCTCCTTTTCTTCTTGCCCAGCGGGCGGTTGAATTGTGCCAGGGATCCCTTAGAAAAGGGAGCATGGCGGCGCAAAAAATGCCCACAACGGCGGCAGTGGTAATCGGAGTCAAGGTTAATCCAATGGCAGGCGGGGCAACGGAGCATGGGAGGCAAGATCCCATCCTGATGGGGAGGTAAGGGGGCTGGGATACGAAGCGATAATATCCAAGATTGCGCAGGGCAGCTTTAGGGTGACCCATTCTGCTCGGATCCCCCTGGATTGTCAGCTGGATTTGCTGCATCCTCAGGGTGGAGGGATCCCTTGACCCTCTGGGATGTGGAGCTACCCCTCCCCCAGTGCCCACAAAGCCTCCCTAGAATCGGTAAGCAACCCTAGTTCAGCCCTATGCAGCTTCGCTTAGAAAACATCTGTAAGCGTTATGGTCGCCGCGAGGTGGTGAGTGATGTCAGCCTCAGCATTCAGCAAGGGGAGATTGTGGGTCTGCTAGGGCCTAATGGAGCTGGCAAAACCACCACGTTTTACATCATGACAGGCTTGATCCAGCCAAATCGAGGTCATGTTTGGTTAGATGACCAGGACATTACCCATTTGCCGATGCACCGCCGCGCTCAGCTGGGAATTGGGTATCTGGCCCAGGAGCCCAGCATTTTTCGTCGCCTTAGTATTCAAGACAACCTGCTGCTGATCATGGAGCAAACAGGTGTGCCACGGCGCCTTTGGCAACAACGGTTGAACCAATTGCTAGAAGAGTTTCGCATTACCCATGTCACCCACAGCTTGGGCTTGCAAGTTTCAGGGGGAGAACGTCGTCGGGCTGAAATCGCCCGTGCCTTGGCCGCCGGGATCCAAGGGCCAAAATTTCTGCTGTTGGATGAACCGTTTGCCGGGGTAGATCCAATCGCAGTGGCGGATATTCAAGAGGTGGTGGCGAAGCTGAAGCACCGGGGCATTGGCGTGTTGATTACCGATCACAATGTGCGGGAAACCTTGGAGATCACCGATCGCGCCTATATCCTTAACGACGGGGCGATCCTGGCCAAAGGCACGTCTGCGGAGTTGGCGGCGGATCCCTTGGTACGCAAATACTATCTGGGGGAAAAATTCCGGCTCTAAAGGTCGGGATCCCCCGTGGATTAAACATTCCCCTACATTCCCCTACATTCCCCTTATTTCTCCTGCATTTTTTTTAGTGAAAGATTGTGAAAGTTAGCTCTACTCCACCCCCGACCCGTTCTCCTCAAGCTGCGGCTGGGGTTTCCCTATGGTGCTCGGTGGGCCTCATGGATCGCTACATTATTTCCGAAATGGCGCTGCCGTTTCTCTTTGGGGTGGGGGCTTTTACCGCCTTGGTGATGGCAGTGGGATCCCTGTTTGAGCTGGTGCGCCTGGTGGTGGAAGCAGGATTATCGATCTCGGCAGCCTTGCAGGTGTTCGCCTTTCGGGCCCCGGGGATTATTGTCCTCACCTTTCCCATGTCGATGTTGCTGGCCACCTTGCTGGCTTATGGGCGCTTGTCTTCCGATAGTGAAATCACCGCGATGCGGGGTTGTGGGGTAAGCCTTTATCGTCTGGTGGTGCCGGCTCTTACCCTCAGTTTGCTGGTGACCGGTTTGACTTTTCTGTTCAATGAGTTGGTTGTGCCCAATAGCAACCGCCAAGCGGCCATGACGTTGGATCGGGCCCTGAATCGGGATCCCGACTTTCAGCGGGAAAACATCCTCTACCAAGAATTTGGCGAGATCCTCAGCCCCGAGGGCGATGGTAGCTTTTCCCGCCGACAAGGACTGACCCGTCAGTTTTATGCCCGCAGCTTCGATGGCAACCTGATGCGCGGCATTATCGTTCTGGATTTTTCCAACGAGGCTCTCAATCAAATTTTGCTGGCCCAACGGGGCAGATGGGATCCCCGCAATAACCTGTGGGTGTTTGAGGAGGGGACCAACTACATCGTGTCTCCCGATGGCACTTACAGCAACATCGCCACCTTTGGCCGCCAGGAGTTGCGCCTATCCCGTGCCCCGCTCGATTTGGCCCAAGAAGCCCGCAGCCCGGAGGAAATGAACATTCAAGAGCTCAGCCACTACATCGACGTGATCGCCAGTTCCGGAGATCTGCAGCGGGTGCGGCGGCTGCAGGTCAGCCTCCACCAAAAATATGCCATTCCCTTCGTGTGTTTGGCTTTTACCCTGATTGGGGCGCCATTGGGATTGCGTCCGCAGCGAACCAGTTCTTCTTTAGGGCTGGGGATTAGTGTGCTGATCATCTTTGCTTTCTATGTGCTGCTGTTCATCACGCAGGCTTTGGGGCAAATTGGCACCTTGGGGCCAGCAGTGGCAGCCTGGCTGCCCAACTTAATGTGTGCAGCGGTGGGGTTAGGGCTACTCTACCGCGCCAATCAGTAGCTGCTGGGGCCAACCTTGTCCGGTCACCTGTCCGGTAGGATGGGAGGGATCCCTCCAGCCCAAGAGCAACGCGAAACCAACATGGAACTTGAGGCACAAACCTGGATAAATGGGGTAGTCGGCGGCTTGGCCCTGCTCATTTTGGCAGGAGGGATGCTGATGATGTTCACCACGGTATTTACCACCAAAGCGCCAAAACCCGATCCGGCCCAGACGGATCCCAAAGACCAATAGGCCCCCCGCCGTGGCAAATGACTGGTGGCCAATGGAAAGCCAGAGCCCCTTAAGGATCCCTGGCCTTAAATGCACAAGCTGCATAGTCTTGATTGGGGTTGGGCGCACTGGGGCTAGTTTAGCTCCCGCTGACGCAGCCGTTGCAGGACAGAAAGAGGGGGTTTTTCCTCCACAACTTCCTGCCCACCGGCTTCAGGCAAGGCAGCCGTTTCAGTTTTGCCAGGTTCGAGCAACAGTTTGGCGGCCTCAGACTCCACAGCCGGGGTACGGGCCAAGTTATCATCCTTCTGGCTGGGCAAAGGAACGGCATCCAAAGTGGCCAGCAAAGACTGGATATGACTGCGGGTTTCGGGATTACCACTGGCGGCATTGGCCAGGAGGGTGAGCTGCTCCTTAGCTGCCACTTGATCCCCCAGTTTGAGATCCACCAAAGCCAGTTGGTAGCGCGCCTTAAAACTACCGGGATCCACCTCCACGGCCCGTTGAAAGGCGGTACGTGCCTCCGGTAGCCTACCCTGGCGAGCATAGATCAAGCCGAGATTAAACGGCACATCGGGATCCCGTTCGCTTGGCAAAACCAAAGTCTTTTCTTCCAGCTCAATCGCCCCCCGATAGGCATTGATGGCCAAAGTATGGAAGCCCATTTGCAGGTATCGGGCCCCATCCTCCTTGAGCTGTGCCACGGTTTGTTCGCCCGTCAATAGGGTCATGGGGGCCTCTGCATAGGCAGGCAGTATAATCGCCAAGCCAAGCAGCCATCCCATTGTCCTCAAGCCCAAGTGGGCCCCCTGCCGACAAAGTTGCTTGTTATTCATCACCATGATCTGTTTCCTCCAACCACGTCAACACCACTTCATTCCACCCCTCTGGACCGGGGAGCTGGGCCAGCTGCCACTGGGGTTCGGCCTCACTCCAGAGACTATCCGCAATTGGGCTGGGAAGCACCACCTTCTGCTCCATCCAACGCAAAAAAGCCGCATCTGCTGGAGAGCAACCAATGCCCAAGGTCTTAACGGTGCCCAAATGCCGCTGATAACAGTCCAACAACAGCCGCACCGCCCGTTCCCCTGGCAAAAATCCTGGCTCTGTGGTCATCGCCGGCTGAGTCCACCCGGTCAGGTACCACTTTTGCGGGGGGCTAGAGAGGTGGAGCTGGCGCAGTTGCAACAGATGTTGGGTCAGGTTGGCCTCCTGCTGGGCAAAGCCCTGCCGCAGGGTTTCCGGATCGCCAGAATAGCTGAAAATCTCGCTGTACTCTCGCTGTTTGGCCCGTTTTGCCTCCTCCACAGGGATCCCGGTTGCAGCCGCTAGCTCAGAGGCTGTCCAATCCCCAAACCCAACCAGATCCAAGTGGGAATCTTGACGCACCTGTTGCAAGATGCTGCGCAAGCGGGAATAGGGCAGCCCTAAAGCCCGCACATAATACGGAGGCTGATATTGCCACTGCTCATCCAAGATGCCTGCCGGGAAATAATGCTCGGGAACGTAGAGAGCAGAACCATCCTCACAAATAAACGGATGCTCTAGGCGCAATTGCTGGCGCACATGTTCCAGTTGAGCCCGAGTCCGCAGGCTGTAGAGCACCAAAGGAATGGAGCGACGCTCTAAAGCGGACAACGCTTGTCGGGCAGCACCATAGCTATTGGATTCTATATCCAACAGGCTGCCATCCAAGCTGGTAAAGATAAGTCGCATAGGTGCAGGAAGAGGAAAGGCGGGGATACCATGGCTGCCCTACGAAATCCGCTCCATTGGGATCCCGAAAGCAGGCTTTGGAGCTCAAGCGACCAACATTCCCATAATCCAACAGCTTGACCCACCAAAATGGGGTTTGTCGGGAATGCCCTCCTCGGGGCACCTGCTGAATGAGTGTAGCGTCGATGGAGGCGAAAAGCTCGGTTAAACGCTATGGAATGTGTGCCGTAATGATATTGGAATTAAAAAACACTAGGCATAAGGCAAACAGAGCATCTTCAGGACAGCTTTCCCTGACTTTTATGGACTTTTTCTATGAGAGCCTTACGGCTGAGTCGATCCCGTCAGCGGTATTCGGCACTCATCCCTGTTATGTCAACGAGCAGAGCATCAAAAAGCTGTCAGCTAACTTTCCGTGCCAAAGGCGCGATCCCCTGCATCTCCTAGCCCTGGCAGGATAAACCCCTGTTCATTTAAGCACTCATCGATCATGGCGCAGAAGATTTGTACCATCGGGTAATGGGATCCCAGCCGCTGTAATCCCGGCGGTGCCGCCAACACACTGACAATCCTCACCAAACTGGGATCCGCCCCGCGCCTGTTCAGCTCATCCAACACCTGAACCAAGGTGCCCCCGGTTGCCAACATCGGTTCAGGAATGAGAATGCGCATGTGCTCCGGGATCCGCTCTGGCAGCCGATTCAGATAGCAACTGGCCTCTAGAGTTGCTTCATCCCGTACCATGCCCAAGTGGAAGATCCGCGCCTGAGGCAACAGCGCCTGACAGCCCTCTAACATGGCTAACCCAGCCCGCAACACCGGCACAATGCCCATCGGGGTATCAGGCGCAATCACTTCCGCTGAAGCAGGTTGCAAAGGGGTTTGCACCTGTACCGGTTGGGTGGGGATCCACTCCCGCATCGCCTCATAGGTGAGCCAACGGCCCAACTCCGACATGGCACTGCGAAACAAGGGCATCGGGGTTTCCGCATCCCGAGCTACCGTTAACCAATGCTTGATCAAGGGATGAGGGGGAACATAGACACGAAGCTGCTGACTGGCCACAGAAGAATGCCTCAATCTGGGCGGTAGCATAGCGGGTTACCTTGCAAGAAAGCAAGCGCCCAACAGCGGTTGGCAGGTCTGTCCTTCTGGACGGACAGAAGGCCAAGGGATCCCGTGTGTCGGCAGCTTATGATGAGTGGGAAACCGACAAAAGATCTAGCAAGAGATTTAGCAAAACCATGCGGGCTATCAAAGTTATCCCTGTTTTACTGCTGTTGGGGCTTTTAGGTTGGCTGGGGATCCCGGCTGCCGATGCGATGGAAGCTCAGGGATTGCCCCCCACAAACCTACAAACGGTGAGTGCCGAGATTAACCAACTGTTTGAGGAAGCCTTTGCCGCCACCAACGCGGCGGATTTTGTCCGGGCGGAAAACCTGTGGAGCCAACTGTTGGAACGTCAACCGGATAACCCGGCCCTGTGGAGTAACCGGGGCAATGCCCGCGTTAGCCAGCACAAGTTGCAGCAAGCGCTCACGGATTATGCTGAGGCGATTCGTTTGGCCCCCAATGCACCGGATCCCTACCTGAATCGGGGGGCCGCCCTGGAAGGATTGGGGCGGTGGCAGGAAGCAATTGCTGACTACGATCGAGTTCTCCAATTGGATCCCAACGATCCGGCAGCCTACAACAACCGCGGCAATGCGGAAGCCGGTTTGGGGGACTGGCAACAGGCCCTAGCGGATTACCGTCACGCCACCGAATTGGCCCCCGACTATGCGTTTGCCCAAGCCAACTATGCCCTCAGCCTGTACCAAGTGGGAGAAACCCAGTCCGCACTGCGATTGATGCGGGCTTTGGTACGTAAGTACCCGAAGTTTCCAGATATGCGGGCTGCCCTCAGTGCCATTCTTTGGACAGAAGGCCGCCCAGGAGAGGCCGAAAGCCATTGGGTCGCTGTGCAAGGGCTGGATCCGCGCTATGCCGATCTGGAGTGGGTCAGAACCGTTCGCCGCTGGCCGCCTGCTGTTGTCGCCGCTCTGGAGCGCTTTCTGACCCTGAGCTGAGGGTGCAGATTTTGCAGATTTCGGAGTTGCTCCCGCCCTGAAGCCGGTTGTGGTATCGGCAACAAGCCCTGTTCTGCGCATTGGCGAAACGGCTAGTGGGGATCCCCGCAGCTAGAGGCTCAGGTTGCATCCTGTCTGCGGATCTAGGAATTGCCTAGATTGGGATCAGCCCAGTAAAGGATTCAAGCAGGAGGCTCAACCCAGGGCCAAGAAGAGTAGGGATCCCTGGGGGCTTTCGGTAGACTGTGTAATGGGTTGTGTAAAGGAATGCTTCCTTCAACACCCTTTCTCTTTCTTCCTCTTGTGTTTCGATCCTATCGCGGCGTGTGGTATTAACGTGAGTGCAATGGCTTTCTTCTCTCGAACTGCTTCCCCTGCTTCGGTCTGGATGGCACCGGCACGAGGTCGTTTGGGTTGGACGGGGCTGTTGCTGATGGCACTCCAACTGGGGCAGCCAGCCCTGGCTCAAACCGAAACCCGCACCTGGAGTGGCACGGGCCAGATTCTAAGCGGACATGGGCAAGGAGCAACCGTGCAACTCATCGTCGAAACCGGTGGTGGCCGCATCTGGACGCAATCGGGGCCAGCATTGAACGCTCCTTTCTCCGGCGGACATACCTCTGTCAATAGTGGAGATGGTACCTGGCAAATCCAAGCCCAAGGGGATCAACTGTTTATCACTTTTTACCGGGGTGAGCAGATCATCCGTTGGCAACTGCGCCCGACAAGTGCAGCCCCTAGCCCTTCTACCCCTACCGATGTCTCTACCGGTGCTCCGGAAGAATCGACTGCTCTGCCCGTCCAAGAGTTGGTTATCCCGGTGCTCAGTTTGCCCACCAACCCCTAAGGGATCCCAGCCCAGTCGTCCACCCTGTAAAACAACAACAACAATCGGGAGAGATCACTCGATGGATCCCTCCCGAACCGCTTGGGGGCACCCAAAACCCCGTCAGGACTTCTTAGCGCACACCGCTGGGCTTGTGAACCAGGAAGCTCAGGATCTGGCACTGCTTAATGTTGTCGAAACCCACCACGCGAATGTAGCAATTGGGGTAAGTGCTGCGGCAGGATTGCACCTCACTCAGCACCTCTTGGGTGGAGGTGGCGTTGAACAGGGGCAACTTCCACATCGTCCAGTAGTACACCGTCGGCTCAGAGGATTCATTGAACTCCACGGCGGGGATATAACCCTGATCCAAGATGTACTGCAGTTGCTTGGTAATTTGTAGATCCGTCAAAGGAGGCAGATAGGAGAGGGTTTCGTAACGACGCTCTTTCGGTAAAGTTTGCATGGTGATGTTACTCCGTTTCAGGTATTGAGTCTTGTGCAGGGGATCCCGCTTCCGGGTGCGTAGAACTAACGGGTGCAGATTCGGGCGCTGAGGTCATCCGCTCCAGATGCTCGCGGCGGTGCTCCATGTTGGCTTGCTGAATGCCGGTTTTGGCCATTTCTGGCAGATAATCGACCACTTCTGCAGCGATGTGCTCTCGAACAGTCATGATTCGATAGGCCAAATCAGGGCGTTCCGCCAGCAAAGCCCGCAGGTAGGCTTCCCCATCCTGGAGATTTTGCCGAGCCGAGAACTGCTGCAACCAAAAGGCCCTGGGGGGATCCGTTTCGCCAAGCTGGGCCAGCACCGTGCGCATGGCCTGATAGGTCAGGTAGCTGATCAAGGTTTTGGCCGTGTCTTTGGCGATCTGTTTCAGATCCATTGCAGATCCAAGGGAGGGGCCGGAGCGGGGGAGCAAAGGTAGGATGGGTCAAACACCCTCCCTTGCCCCCAGTGGATCTCTAGAGGGTATCGACCGCCTTGAACTCGAACTTGATTTCTTTCCACAGTTCGCAGGCAGCCGCCAATTCCGGTGACCATTTGGCCGCTTCGCGGATGACATCATTGCCTTCGCGGGCCAGATCGCGGCCTTCGTTGCGGGCTTGGATACAGGCTTCCAGAGCCACCCGGTTCGCCGTAGCACCCGGAGCATTGCCCCAAGGGTGGCCGAGGGTACCCCCACCAAACTGTAGGCAGGCATCATCACCGAAAATCTCCACCAGCGCTGGCATGTGCCAGACGTGGATCCCACCGGAAGCCACCGGCATCACACCGGGCATAGAAGCCCAGTCTTGGGTGAAGAAATTGCCACGGGAGCGATCCGCCTCCACGTAGTTCTCCCGCATTTGATCCACAAAGCCGAGAGTAATGTTCCGGTCACCTTCCAGTTTGCCCACCACGGTGCCAGAGTGCAGGTGATCACCACCGGACATGCGCAGACACTTGGCCAACACCCGGAAGTGAATGCCGTGGTTTTTCTGCCGGTCGATCACCGCGTGCATAGCCCGGTGAATGTGCAACAGAATGCCATTGTCCCGGCACCACTTGGCCAAGCTGGTGTTTGCCGTGAACCCAGCCGTTAGGTAGTCATGCATGATGATCGGGGCTTTCAGTTCTTTGGCAAACTCGGCCCGCTTGAACATCTCTTCACAGGTGGGGGCAGTGACGTTCAGGTAATGGCCCTTGATTTCGCCGGTTTCCGCCTGAGCCTTGTGGACGGCATCCATGACAAACAGATAGCGATCCCGCCAGCGCTGGAAGGGCTGCGAGTTAATGTTCTCGTCATCTTTGGTGAAGTCCAAACCGCCCCGTAGGCACTCATACACCGCCCGACCATAGTTTTTGGCGGATAGACCTAATTTGGGCTTGATGGTGCAACCCAAGAGCGGGCGACCATATTTGTTCAGCTTGTCCCGTTCCACCTGAATGCCGTGGGGAGGCCCCTGGAAGGTCTTCAGGTAGGCCACCGGGATCCGTAAATCCTCCAGCCGCAGCGCCATCAGGGCTTTGAACCCAAACACGTTCCCTACAATTGAGGTGAGCATGTTGGTAACGGAGCCTTCCTCGAACAAGTCCAGCGGATAGGCCACAAAACAGAAGTATTGGTTGTCTTCGCCCGGAACTGGCTCAATGTCGTAGCAACGGCCCTTGTAGCGATCCAGGTCGGTGAGCAAATCCGTCCACACCGTTGTCCAGGTGCCCGTTGAAGACTCAGCCGCCACAGCCGCCCCAGCTTCTTCAGGGGGAACACCAGGTTGGGGAGTGACCCGGAAACAAGCCAGGATGTCGGTATCCTTAGGCGTGTAATCGGGAGTGTAATAGGTAAGTTTGTAATCCTTTACTCCGGCTTGATAGCCGCTTTTGGATTGGGTTGCTGAATAGGCCACGTTGATCTCCCTCTGAACTGAATCACGAAATCCAAAACTACCATTCACGGACGCAACAAAAGGACGCAAAAACCCAGGGCCAAAACCCCAGACTATTGAATTTCTGCGAACAAAGTCGTCCTACAACAGTTTCGGGCTTTAAGACTTTCTTCACCCAGTGGATGAAAGCCTTAACCCCCTCTCGATGGCCTCCGGATGATCCGAAGAACAATCGCTAGCCTGAACGGGCTGACTGATGAAAACCCAGCTGAAAGATTTATACCCGCCGCTTAAGCTAGGATCCCTGTCAAACACAGGCTTACATTAGATTTGATCCTAAGCTATCACCCACAATGATGGGTCGATTATTACTTTCTTTATGAGTTCGATTAGTTTAGTTAAAGCAAGCCGCATCCTTTGCCGTTGAGAATACAGACTTCTTTGACTTTCTTAATATCTCTCTGGAGAAGGATTCTTAAGCCCACAAAAAACCCCCTAAGCTAGGGGGCAGGATAGTGGAATAGTGGAAAGAGCAGTAACAACCCCTAGGAGACAGCTGCCAGAGATGGTTGGGGCCTTTTGGTGATCACCTGGTCAATCAGGCCATATTCCTTAGCTTGTTCTGGGGTCATGAAGTTGTCGCGGTCGGTATCCCGTTCGATGCGCTCTAAGGGCTGGCCAGTGTGATAAGCCAACAGACTATTCAGGCTTTGCTTGATGTAAAGGATCTCTTTGGCCTGAATTTCGATGTCGGTGGCTGGCCCCTGGGCTCCGCCGAGGGGTTGGTGGATCATGATGCGGGCGTGGGGGAGGGCAATCCGCTTGCCCTTGGTTCCCCCAGCTAGCAAAAAGGCACCCATACTGGCAGCCAAACCAATGCAGATGGTAGACACATCCGGCTGAATGTGCTGCATCGTGTCATAAATGGCCATGCCCGCATAAACGGAGCCACCAGGGGAGTTGATGTAGAGATAGATATCCTTTTCTGGATCTTCGGATTCCAGATAGAGCATCTGAGCAACGATCAGATTGGAAATATCGTCGTCCACCTGGGTGCCCAAGAAGATGATCCGATCCCGCAGCAGACGTGAGTAGATATCGAAGGCGCGTTCGCCCCGCGCAGATTGCTCGATAACGGTGGGAATCATGCCAGTCCAAGCGATGGGTCAGTTCTTTCTAGTGTAAGCCGCCGGACGGATCCTTTGTTCAGGACGGTTTACCGCCCTCGATCCGTACCAGGCAAACCTGCGGCAATCTGTACCTAGTCTGGTGGGTAGGGGGGTCTGCTAAGATTCCGAAACCTATGGATCCTGTCATCCCCAGACCGGGAAAGGAAAGCTGCTGTGGATCCCCGCTTATCTCATTTGGGCCAGCGCATGTCTCGTCTATCGGGAGTGCGAGCCATCAACAAAGATATTGCCGAAACTCTGCAAAAAGGGGGATCCCACTGGATTGATTTGGGGGCGGGTAACCCGGTGATTTTGCCGGGAGTGGAAGCGATGTGGCGACGCTACACCCAAGAGCTGATGGCAGAGCCAGAATTCGGCAAAGTGCTCTGTCGCTATGGGGTCAGCCAGGGCTACGGGCCCTTGCTCGAGGCTGTGGTGGATTATTTCAACCGGGAGTACGGCTGGGGCATTACGCGACGGAATGTACTGATCACCCCTGGCAGTCAAAGTTTCTATTTTTTTGCTGTGAATGTGTTCTGTGGGCGAGATGCTGATGGACAAAGACGAACTTTACTGTTGCCCTTGATCCCCGATTACACCGGCTATGGCGGGATCCTCATCGAGGAGTCCGATCTGCAGGCGATGCCCCCCACGATTGAGAAACAGGGATCCCATACTTTCAAATATCGTCCGGATCTAGACCAGCTACAGGTGGATAAGCAGGTGGGAGCGATTTTGTTTTCCCGACCCTGTAACCCAACGGGTAACGTGATCACCGATGAGGAGGTGGCCCAGATCGTACAACGGGCGGCTGCTGTCGATGTGCCTGTGATCATTGATTCTGCCTATGCCATCCCCTTCCCCCATCTCACCTATGTGCCTATGAACCTAACCTGGGCTGAAAATGTCATCCACTGCTTTAGCCTCTCCAAAGCTGGCTTACCTGGGGAACGGGTGGGGATTGCCATTGGGCCAGAACATCTTTTGCAGTCTGTCGAATGTTTTCAGGCCAATGCCAGCATTCACTCCTCCCAACTGGGTCAGGCGATTGCGGCACGGGCGATTCGATCTGGAGAACTAGCCAAACTCTCAGAGCAGGTGATCCGGCCCCATTACCACAAGAAGATGGAACACCTACAGGCAGCTTTTGCGCGCGAGTTCCCACAGGAGTTGCCTTGGTTCTTGCATAAAGCGGAAGGGGCTCTGTTTGCCTGGCTGTGGTTGCCAGATCTACCCATCTCTGACCGAGAACTCTATCAACAGCTCAAACAACAGGGAGTCGTGGTTGTGCCGGGATCCCCCTTTTTCCCGGGGATGGATCCAAGCTGGTCTCATCAGTATCAGTGTGTGCGCATCAGCTTAACGGCGAGCGTGGAGCAAATTGAGCAGGGGGTAGCGATTCTCAGTCAGGTTGTGGAACAGGCCCATTCCAGAACTCTGTTGACGGTGTGAGGAGAAGATGGACTTAATCCCTGATGAGCCGATGGTGATCGCTAGCTTGCTGGGTTTGGCCCTGCTGGGGATCCTCATCTTAAATTTGGCCGGTGGTGGGTCAAGTGATGCAGATTAGTTCTGGGAAAAGTGTAGGTTGACAAGATCACACTTGCTTCTCTAGGATCAGGATCTCGTCATTTCTAGATGCCCCCATCGTCTAGAGGCCTAGGACACATCCCTTTCACGGATGCGACAGGGGTTCGAATCCCCTTGGGGGTATCAAGTTGGTCAAAAACGCAAAGGTCGAAAGACTGGAAAAGCCCGCGCTCTATCCGTAGGATGCTCGCGTAGCGTACCGTAGGTATAGCGTCGGGAGTATGTCACAAAACTAGAAATTCATTCACCACCTCCTCTGGCTCATACAAGCATTCCTGAGCTGAGAAGCGGTAAGTGGGTAAGCCATGCAAAGCAAATAGGCGATCCCGCTGATGATCGGCAGCAGCATCTTGATGAAACTCGCGCCCATCCACTTCCAAAATCCGTGCTTTTCCTTGCACAAAAACCAGGAAATCTGTTTCCTGGGTTAATGTTATTCCTGACCGATTCACGATCCGGCACCGTGCATTGGGAAAGAAAGGGATCCCTCTCGCCTCCAAAACTTTGGCAATCGCCACCTCCGCCGGTGAACGATAGGTCATTCCCTGAAAGGAGAACGCCTGCTGAGCTTCGGTTTGAGGCTGGGCAATCGGAACGGGCATCCGGCTGCGGGTGAGGATCCCATTGACAATTTGTTCCAGGCGCTGGGCATGCTGGCTATCCTCCGAAAAAATGCACCACTGGTGTTCGGTACCGCGCCCCCCCGGTTGCCCTTTGTAGCTAAGCCGGTAGGGCCCAAATTGGAAAGGCTGCTCGGATCCGCGCACATTGGCATGCAGCCAATCCGTCGTCCAGTGAAATCCGGGCGTCAGGGTACTCAGCACCTTCAACATTAGCGTGGTGCGCAACAGGTGACCGGTTTCTTCAGGTCGGTCAGGGGCAACCAGTGAATTCATGGCTCTTGCCTCCTAGCTTTACCCCTCAAGAGTGACAGGTCTTGGAACACCCCTCTTCCAAGTAAGGGTGAACTGGAAAGGGTGAGCTAAAGGAAACAAGTACCTATGCAGCTGTGGGTCACTGCTGCTAGCCAGGTTGAAGTTCTGGATGAACCGGATCCCTCAGGGATCCTGCTCCCACCTCATTGCAAAACCCGATGGGGGGATGGGCTGTGCCCCGGCTTCTACCGGGTGAACGGGGATCAAAAAGATCTCTGCCTGGGGGATCCGAGGCGGTATTTGACTTGGCGGGACAGGTTGTTGGGTCAGGTGTATCTTTATGAGCAGGACTGGAAAACCTGGAGGTGGCGATGGCCTTTTGCTGAGTTGGCCGACTCCAGTTTTCCCTTGCTCTATGGACCCAGAACCTGTCAGCGGTTGGTGGAGGATTTCCGAACCTATGCGGGGAGATGGAACTTCACCCCTTCAGGGTTAGAGATTTATCAAGAGCTGCTCAGCGCATACACGATAGGATCCAAGCAAGGGTTGGTCTTCTTCCAACTTTTCTAGTCTTTTCCAATCTTTTCAAGTCATCTTCTCCCATTGCAATTCTCCTTAACCAACAAGCCTCAACTCTCCCATCACCAAAACCCCAAACCTAGGCTGAACATGACCAAAACCCTATTGACCACCATCGGTACCGGCGACTACAAATCAACTCGCTATGTCTTTAAAGACAGAGTGGCCGACTCCACTGGCTACATTGCTCAAGCTCTCTGTCAGATCTTTGAAATTGAAAAGGTCATCATCCTCTTAACACCGCAAGCCCGAAGCAAACATTGGGGATCCCTGCAGGCATCCCTTCCGGCAGATGTGGAGCTTCAAGATCGCAACATTCCCTCTGGCGAAACCGAAGCCGAAATTTGGACTCTTTTTGAAACCCTGGTGGACAGCATTGACCCTGCCGATGAGATCATCTTCGACATCACCCATGCCTTCCGCTCCATCCCTGTGCTGGTGCTGCTGGGAGCTGCCTTTTTGCGCAAGGCCAAAAAGGTTCCTATCCAGGGCATCTACTATGGTCTCTATCGCCCAGAGGAATCCCAAAGCCCGATTGTGGATCTGACCCCGGCCCTGCGTCTATTGGACTGGCTCACCGCCACTGACAAGTTCACTACCACGGGTTCTGCCCTGGAGCTGGGTGAGTTGCTAAGAACCATCCACAGAGATTTTTATCGTCGTGGCCCTACCTCTGAGGCCCCCGGGCCCACCACCTTACAGAACTTTGGGAAGGTTATCAAAGACATCTCCCGCTCCATTGAACTCGTGCGACCTGTCAGCCTGATTGAGGCGGATCTGCCCCGCCTGCAACGACAATCCACGCAGCGGCTCACCCAAGAGGTGGGTGAATTTGCGAAACCTTTTGGTCTATTGCTGCAAAGTATTCAAGACAGCTATGCCCAGCTGGCTCTGCCTCCAGAAGCACTTCAGGATGAGGTGTTACAGATCCAGAAACAATTTCAACTGTTGAAATGGTACGCAGATAAACAATTCAGTGTTCAAGCCATTTTGCTGGCCCGTGAGTGGGTCGTCTCGGCCCTGTGTATCTGTGAAGGGATCCGCAACTACCGAGAGCGAGTCTACCGAGAAGCGATCGAACGCCAACTGGGCAGCATGACGGGGAAAGGGGATACCCCCGGCCTCAATCAGCCAGTGGCCAGCCATGTTTCGGATCCGCAGCAGCTAGCCGCCTGTTGGTCGAGGTTGACCAGCTACCGCAATGATGTTGCCCATACCCAGATGAGCGAAGTTGAGGATCCAATTCCAGCAGAAAGAATAGAAGAGTACGTCTCAACCCGTCTGCTACCTGAGCTGTGCAGCTTGTTCCCATCCCTAACTCACAACCTGTAGGTAACCTAAGAACTCCGTCCTGCTGAAGCAAATGGAAGGGCTCCCTTCCAACTCCCTTTACACTCAGGTGTAGGGAATTGGAGGGAAGCAGAAAACAGAAAACTTCAACCTGTCCATCAACCTAGAGAAATGCTGAAGGACCTCTAGGATCCCAATGATACTTCCGATAATGAGAAGCATTCTGTAGTGGAATGTAGTGTCACTCGAATGGATTTCAGCTTTTGCATAAAGCCTTTGCATTACTTTTTAAAGGAAGGCAACCCATGTCTTATTACTGGCAAGCGAAAATCTGGGGCCTTTTGCATGATCCGGCCCTAAAGGCTCTTCATGACCAAAGTGGCCGGGGTGGAGAAGGAGTATGGCCGCGTTTGGCGGTGATGGAGGGGTGGCAATCGCCCAAATCCCAAGGAGCCAATAGCCTGGCTAAGTATATCGGTGACTCTGACCTGATTGCTTCTGCTAGCGACCGTTCTGCCATCGGCCATTTGCCTGTAGCCGTTGATTACCAAACCCAAGATCGTGGGGTTACCCTAGGCATTGGCTTGGAAATGAGCCACCTTCTCTCCGGCACCAAAACCTTTTGGCAGCTTTCCCCTGATGAACATCGAGATCTGCATCAGGCCAACAACCGCGCCGAGTATCTAAGACAGCGAGAAGAAACAGTGGTCCCCGCCTGGATCTGGGAAGAAAGGGATCCGCAAAAAGTGTTTTGGTGGTTTTGGCGCTGTTTCCCGCAGGCCATCTGCCAAGAATTTGGGGATGAGAGCCTGATGCTCATGCCCGCCGAAACCCGCCTACCGGATGGATCCATTTGGACTCATGCCAGTATTACCGCCGCCTTGGCGGGATCCCTGGCCGGTTACACGGATCTCCGCAAAAGCCATCCCTACCTGGCCAGTTTTACCTTCAGTCCCATTCAGGAATTGATCAAAGCCAGCCGCAAAATGCGGGATTTCTGGGCGGGATCCTGGCTATTGCACTATCTTTCTGCGTGCATTTGCTGGAAGCTTGCCCTGAAATATGGCCCCGACTGCGTGCTTTACCCCAGTCTCTATGCCCAGCCTCTGATTGACTACTGGCTGCTGCAGAAGTATCCCCAATTTTCCGATTGGGTTGAGCAACCCCAATCCCACAAGCTGCTCACCGCTGGCTTCCCCAACGTGATTCTGGTGATCTTGCCTCAGGAGAAAGTTCAAGCGGCCATGCAACTGGCCCAACAAACGCTCCTGGAAGAATGGAGAAACCTATCGGATCAGGTTTTCAGCCACCTTCAGGAGCAACGCCGTTGGATGCAGCATTTGAGCAAGACGGATCCCACCTGGCAGGGCTGGCTGGAGCAGCAATGGCAACACTACTGGGCCGCTGTCCCCATTGGTGATCTCAATTCCCCCCTCAAAGATACCGGGATCCTCAAATCCCAAGACAGCATTGACCAGGATCCCTGGGTGGCAGCGCAAAATCAAACCTATCACCTCTCCCAAGAGCAAAAATTGTTTCTGAATGAGGAATTGGCGTTTCTGCGCCGGAGCTTTTTGGATGAGCAGGGCAATCATCGCCAATACAAGTCTGGAGCCAATGTCGGATCCTGGTGGGCAGCGGTGGTGGATCAAACCCGACGGGTACAAGCGGCCTGCAAAAATCCCCGTGACTGGGAATTACCCGTGGCTTTTGGCCCCCGCAGCACCATTTCCGGGATTGGGCCGGTGGTGCATCCCACAGCCGGGAATCGCTGGCTGACTGAAGGGGAAAGTCGGCGTTACTGGGGTCGCAGTGCCGGTCTTTTTGATGGGCGGGAACAACTCAATGCCACAGAAACCGTGAAACGCGGTTTGCACAAAATCCTGCCCGCACTCTTTCCTGCCTTAGGTGAAGATGAAGGGGCCATTGCTGCCTGCTATCCGGACTTAACGGCAGGAGTAGCAGGGTATTTGAAGACCCAAGACAGTCAAGGATCTCGCCATTACCGCCATTTTCAAAGAGTCTGTCAAGCCATCTTGAACGATTTTCCCTGGGCTAGACAGGTCATCCGGGAAATGCAGGGAAAATGGGGGATCCCTTGGGCGGATCAACGGAATTTTGACTATCATCCCCGTCTCTTGAATGCCGGTTGGCTGGTTGAAGATGCCGATACCCCGGAATTGCGGGAGCTTGAGGCTGAGTTGGAGCAGGAACGGGATTCTGCCGTCCGAGATCAGCTCAACCGTGACATCCTCCAGATCAAACGCAGCTATCGCCAAGGCATTGAGCGGATCATCAGCCGGTTTTATCCCGGTGTTAACCCTGCCAGTTGGTATGTGCTGGCTGCTGGGGATGGGGATGATATGAGTGAATGGCTGAAGGGATCCAAAATGAAGCCTTACTTTCATTATTTGCCCCAGCCTATTCAAAATTTGGCCGAGGGTAGGGAGCGTGAAATTGGCAAGGTTATTCACCAAAAGGAGCTGCAAGAGGTTAGGAAGGAATTCAGTACATTTGTTAAAACGGTTCGCAAACGCATGGGGCCAGCTACTCATAGTGCCCTCAGTCGAGCGCTGCTGGATTTTTCCAATCAATTGGTGCCCTATCTAACAGAGCAACGGTATGCTGGGCGCTTAATTTATGGGGGTGGCGATGATGTTTTAGCTTATCTTAATCTATGGGAATGGGATAGCTGGCTGTGGGATATTCGCCAGTGTTTTCGAGGGGATCGAGATGATGCCCATGAGTTTGATAATCAAGGTAACTATTGGACATGGCAGAAAGGGGATCCCCCGCCCGGACTTAGTCGGCGACCCTTATTTACGATGGGATCGGAAGCTTCCATTAGTTTTGGGGTGGTGATTGCACATGAATCGGTACCTCTGGCGATTGCCCTAGAGAACCTCTGGGAGGCTGAATCGGAAGCCAAAAAACACCAAGATGCCACTGGCAACAAAAAGGATGCTGTTCAGGTGCGAGTGCTGTATGCCAATGGCAACCAACTAAAAGCCACCAGTAAGTTTGACACTTTTAATCTCTGGAAAGATCTTCTGGATTTTGACTGGAAGCTGTTGAACTTAGAAGACGATCAAAGTTCTCTCTTCGAGCAAGCCGCCCAACTGTGGGAGCAGCACCCAGCCCCCATCTATGATGCCATTATGAGTTGGGTGAACCTCTTTTGTGAACGGCGGGATCTCTTTAAGGGGGATCCAGAGGGCAAGCAAGAATTCAAACAAAAACTGTGCAGCTATCTAGAGCATCTCTGGAACCACACTCAGGGTACAGAACAAGTAGGAAAACGAGATGAAGCCATTAAAAACTGGCTAAAACTAGCAGCATTTATTGTCAGAAACCGCCATATTACCATACAGGGGTAAGAGTCTATGGAATTACTGACCTACAAATTCACAATAGAACACTATGAACTGATGGAAAAAGTTGGTATTTTCCAGCCAGAGGCAAGGGTTGAACTGATTCGTGGAGATATTGTAGTGATGTCTCCTGTGGGGTTAAAGCACGCCGTCACAATTAATCGTCTGACCCGGTTTTGGGTACAGCAACTTGGTGAACAGGCTATTGTCAGTATTCAAAATCCATTTCGTATTCCTGATTACTGTGAGCCTGAGCCTGATATCGCGATTTTGAAGCCCCGCCAGGATTTTTATGCCAATAAATTTCCGGTTCCAGAGGACATCCTCTTGATTATCGAAGTTGCCGATACCAGCCTCAGGTATGACCAAACCACCAAGCTCTCTTTGTATGCTGAATCCCTTATCCCAGACTATTGGATTGCCAATTTAGAAAACAACACTTTAGAGATCTATCGACACCCTCAAAACACGTCCTATGGTCAGCAATCCATCATCGATAGGAATGAGATCCCCTTTGCACCGCTTGCTTTTCCTGACATAACGTTAACCCTGGAGGTGCTTTATGGGTAACTGGTACACCCTTACTCCCCTGGATGTCCTGATGTTTCGGGATGCCAAACCTTTTAGTCCAGGGGAACGGGCTTGGGCAAAAGGAGGCTTTCCACCCACAGGTCATGCCCTTGCCGGAGCACTTTTGGCCCACCTAAACAAACAAGTGACCCTAAGATTACGAGGCCCTTTCCTATGTTTTGATGAGAAACTTTACCTGCCGCGACCGTTGCATTTGTATCAAGGATCCCCCCTGGTGCCGGTCAGTTGGCTGCCAGAAACGGATGCTTACCATCAATGTGTTTGGGATCCCACCCGTCCAGCACCCTTGATTGCCGCCGGGATCCCGTTGGGCCCTGCCTCTGCCAAAGACAAAGGCCCGGATTATCTCCCGGCTCAGGCTGTTTCCCGCGCTCAAAAAGGGGATCCCTGGGATCTAAGTGAGGGGATTGCAGCCCCTTGGACAACGGAGATTCGCCCCCACAACACCCTTCAAACCGGCAAACGCCAAGTCAAAGACAGCGATGGCTACTTTGTGGAGACCTGCATCCGTCTTCAGCCGGGTTGGAGTTTGGCCGTTTCCATTGAGGTTCTCAGTGGAGCCAATGGAAAGCAACAATGGCATCCCCTGTTGCTGGAACCCGGAACGGTACTGCGTTTGGGCGGGGAGGGGCATCAAGTTATCGTCCATCCCTGTCCGGCTCTGGAGCAGGAGTGGCAACCGCTGCAAGCACTCTCAGAGCAAACTCAACGGGCTTCTAAACCTTGCTTGGCTTATTTGGTAACACCAGGTGTTTTCATCAAAACCCTGAGTGGCATCCCTATGTGTCGGGCTTGGCCCTGGGAGTGGAAACTGGCCACACCTCATCCTGCCAGCCCCAAAGTCGGCCCCTTAGTGAGTGTAGCCACGGAGAAGGGGATTCCAATTAACAGTAGAACCCGCGCTTGGAATGACAACAATGAAGAGTTTAGTTTACCTGCTCCCCAGGTTTTTGCTGCCCCATCTGGAAGTGTCTTTTACCTCAATCAACCTGCCCCACTGCATCAGGATAAACCCACAAAAGAGAATGGGGATCCCAATCCTCATCATCGCTGGCGACAGTTGGGGTATAGCGAAATGATTTGGATGCCTGTTTCAACTGGATCGTAAATTGGCCTCACTTATTACGATTCTGGTTACACCTTAGTCAAATTGTGAAAACTTTGGAGGACAGACCATGAACATTATCTACCTGACTCTACTATCTCCTCTCCACACCGGTGGTACAACTCAAGAGGGAAATCTGTTGGGAATTGCACGAGAATCCCATACTAATTTGCCCTACATCCCTTCTAGTACGATTCGAGGAAGGCTAAGGGCAAGTGTGACTGATCAAGAGCTCAAATTTCAGCTATTTGGAAATGAAATTGCTGATGGGGAAAACCTCCACCAAGGCTCCATTTGGATTGGGGATGGATCCCTGTTGTGGGTTCCGGTTCCCTCCCTCAGTCATGGGGTGGTGTGGATTAGCTGCCCATTGCTGTTGAAACGCTGGATTCGAGCTTCTGGAAAAGAGTTGGAGATCCCGCCGGAATACAGCACAAACCTGGGAACTGAAAAACCGGTCTATCTAAAAGATGCGATCCTCAAAAAAGATCATCTCAAAGAATGGGATAAGGCGGCCGACTGTATTAAAGGATCTGATATTACAAAGGTAATCGTGTTGCCAGATCAACATTGCGCGACCTTGATACAGATGAGTTTGTGGCGGCAGGTTAAGGTGAAATTAGACGAGCATAAGGTGGTTGAAGGAGGATTTCGATACGAGGAAGCCATACCGCCAGATAGCTTGATGTACTTCCCCTGGGGGGTGACGGCACAGGCCAATGGGACCTCAGCTCAGGCGCGTGAACAGTTCCAGAAGATGCTGCCTGATCTTATGCAAATTGGCGGGCAAGAAAGTTTAGGACGTGGTTTTGTCCAGGTCTTTAGTGAGGAGGGATCCCGATGACTCTTTCTGTAGATAAGTTCGAAGTGATTGAAGCACGGTGGCAAACTGCTAGCTGGTCGGACTACGAAAAACTGCGGGATAGAGGATGCCTTCTGGAAAAGCAAGGGATCCAAGCTGCTGCTCCCGACTTGATTCTCTATGTGGGTGGAGATATACCTATCTATCGGGAAGGTGAAAGACGATATATCAATCTTAATTGCTATCGAGCTCCTGATTTAGTAGGAGAAGTTTCTGACACAACACTTGCCTCAGAGATGCATCAAAAAGGGGATCTCTATGCAGAACTAGGGATCCGGGAGTATTGGGTCATTGATATCAAAGGTAAGCGAGTGTTTGCTTTTACGATGTCTGAGAGCAAGACTTATGTTGAAACCGAAGTATCTAGAGTCTTGGATGGACTCAAGATAGAGCTTCTCAATCAAACATTAGAGCGGCTTTCCACATCCAATGTAGCAGCAGGAGCTTGGTTGAATCAACAACTTTCCAACAAGGAGGACAAGGTATGACTTTTGATCCACGCACTCTAGCTAAGCCTGTGTACTCTGCCTTGAGTACGTTGAGTGGAACAACCCGTGATGACAGTAAACGCAAAGAACAAAAGAATCAGGCTGTTGAACTGTATACCTATCTCTCAACCTGGGGATTGATTCGTTTGAAAGCAGAAGAAAAAGCTCTGCAATCCAGCAAGCCCGAAAAAGTTAAGGTCATTCAAGAATTCTTTGATTGTCTGCAAGCAATATCTGGATATCAAAACCTGAGTAATGCTCAAGGTCTCGACACCCTCACAAAGTTATCCGTTGAGGATTATCTTGGGCTAACAGGCTTGGGATTGGCAATTGCTCAAGAGTTTAGTTTCTGGGCTACAGCAATTTATCACGATGTAACAGGGGGAGACTCATGAGCGTAGCTGTTCCGATTCAATCCATCTCTTTATACCAGGGTAGTAGGATTACTGTTCATTCTCTAACTTGGCAAGATTGTGAGCATATTCTTAATGATTTGGGTGAAGACCGTCATACACGCATTGCCTACTACCAAGGCACTTTGGAAATCATGTCTCCCTTATCTAGGCACGAACGTCCTCATCGTATTGCTGCCGACATTGTCAAAGCACTTTTAGATGCTCAAGAGAGAGACTGGGAAGATTTTGGTTCGACAACACTCAAAAAGGTCGGTAGGGCTGGAGTGGAACCAGACACCTGTTTTTATGTGAATCATCTTGAGCGGGTGCGTGGTTGCGAAGGTAGAATTGATGTAGATTTACTACCGCCACCTGATCTTGCTATTGAGTCTGATGTTACCTCAAAGACATTCATTGATGCTTATGAGGTAATTGGTGTTCCAGAAATTTGGGTAATGGGTGATCACAGCTTGAAGATATTCATCCTTCAGGATGAACATTATGTAGAGTCAACACAGAGCAATCTTTTTCCTGATATAGATATTCCCAAGCTTATTCCTCAACTCATTCAACGTGCCTTAGAAATTGGCACCAGTACCATGCTGCGCGAACTTCGGAAAACATTTATTAATCACTAATACTATTTCTCGGAGAAGATCGAATGCCTAATTCTCATGCCGGTCATGCTGGTTCTCGTGGAAATAACCCAAGACCCCTACCTCGCCCGCCACGTCCAGGAGAACGGGAGCCCGCTCCTCGTTCGCAACAGGGCAATCCAGGGGGAAATCGTCCACCCAATCAGGCTGGAGGTGGACAGGGAGGGGGTGGCAATTCTCCCCCTTCACCTTGGCTAGGACATCCCTCGGATCCCAATCCGCAGCCGGATCCCTCGGCCACTTTTATCGAATACTTACGCTGGATGCGCGTGCCCGAGGGCAACTTCAAGGATGGCACCAAAGTTGACTTGGTGCATCGGGCTGAGAAAAGCAACATTCGCTCCCGATTACAAACGATGAATGTCCGCACCAGGCTTATGGCTGGAGAGGGCAACACCTTTGAAGTTGCCTGTCCCTGGCGGATTCGCGTAGGGGGATCCAAGGGGCCGGAGAGTATGCTGTTACCTGCTTTTGATCATCTGGGGATCCCCTACATTCCCAGCTCAACGTTGCGGGGGGTGGCCCGAGCTGAGGCCATTCGAGAGAAAATGGAGCAGGAGCATTTGTCTTGGGAAAAGGCAGATCAAGCTGTCGCTCCTTGGTTCGGACATTTGGAGGCTCAAGAAAGGGATCGCTCTGGCAAGGTGGTGTTTTTGGATGCTTATCCGGTACCCAAGCCAGGGGATCCCGATAACTCCAAAACGGGTGGGCTAGCTGTCGATATTGCCAACAATATCTGGAGTTGGGACGGAAATAACCTGAAATACAGCCCCAATCCGAATGTGTTTTTCTCCCTCAAGCAGGCAACCTTCTTAATTGGGATCCGCAAAGGCCCAGGCTGCACTGACGAGATGCTGGCTCAAGTCAAAACATGGCTGATCAAAGGGCTAGAAAAAGGTGCGGGATCCCAAATTAACTCTGGCTATGGGCGGTTGAGCCAGGGGCAGGGATCCCCAAATCCGGGTGAGTTCTTGCGATTGCCATTTGAGCTAGAGGGGCAGCTCATTCATGGAAGGCAGAAGTTTACCCAGTGGACTTGGAACCAAAACCGCCAGGAATGGCAACATCGCGGGGCGGCTGAGGCTGAGGTACGCCCGGTAGCCTTCAAGAATATGTTGCGCTATTGGTTTCGGACGTTTGCATTGGGAGTCTTGCCTGCCAATCAGGTGCAGGATTTGGAGGGGCAACTGTTCGGAGCAATCACGCCAACTCCAAAACAAGGCTGGATCCGAGTTGAAATTTTCGATGGCAGACTTTTACAACCAGAGCCCCAGCCCAATCAACAGGGGAAAGGGGATCCCGTGGGTAAGCAGGCCGGCACCCTGGTGCTTTCTTTGTCCCAAGAGTGTCCTGACCAGAAAAAAGAGGCTGTCAAAAAGCTATTGATTAATTTGACTTGGATGCTCTTTCATCTGGGTGGCATTGGACAGGGGGCAAGGCGACCCTGCTATTCTCGCAAGACTCGTCCAAAAGCACCGTGGTGGCGGGGATCCACCCTGATTCCAGAAAGGGAGGATCCGTTTTGGAGTTTATCCGAATCTGCTAGTCGGTTCAAAGAGCGGTTTCAGCAGCGGCTGAGGGACTTCTTTGAAGCTCTCAAGCTCATTTCAGGGCTAACCATCAATCCTAAGCAACCTAAGAACGCTGGTCAGGTTAGTCAAAACACTTGGCCGCAGGCTGTGGATGCCAGTTGCCGCATTGTTGTCTGTAGTGGCGAGGGGGATTTTGGCAAACCCTACGCTCTAGCTGTGCTACATCGCTTGGGCAAACGAGGGGAGGGGCAGTATGACAAGTTTTTGTGTGGGGGTGTGCAGGGGGGTGTGGTGCCGTCACCGGTTTGGATTGCCGATTTAGGTGACTATCAAGTGGTAACCGTGTTTGGAGCAACTCAGAATCCACGCCGTAGATATTTGGAGGAATTAAAAGCTCAAGCCGATAGCTTTGCTCAAATTTGGCCGTAGTAAAACCCGATGTTGCTCAACTTGAAAGTCCACCTATAAAAGGCTCAAGGCGACGTGAACGGTACGGATTGCCATTGCTCGTACCGAGTTCAGGTGCTGCGGCAGGACTTTCTGGATCGTCGGCTGGAGTGGCAACTGCTGGCCGCAAACGGAGCAATGGCTACGCTCGGTGAATCTGCTCCCACCCTTGACAGATCCTGAGCCTGTAGATCCGATTGGGAGAGGGATCCCATCTTGGAAGGCCCTATTTCCAACTGCTTTTAGGATCCCATTGTTCAGGTCGAAGCAAGGATCCTGTCATGAGCAAAGTACGAGAAATTATTTCGGAAGAGGAAAAGCAGCATCAAGAGAAAGAGTTACGCCGGATTTATCGTTTATCCCGCCGTTCCGTGGGGTTAGCGGCAGCATTGGGTTTTGTGTTCCCCCTTGGAGCTTACCTATACACCCGGCGCTGGAAGGCACTTGGGATCTTTTTTTCCATTCTCTTCCTGGTAGGTCTGATGATCCCGCAAGAGGATCCCGATGATTTTTCCCCATCCATTGCCCAAATGATTTTAGCAGGTATTGCCGCTGCCGTGGACAATACCAAAGCAATTCAATGGGCCAAAGAGCAAATTGATGAGAAGCTGGAACAAGAGTAATTAAAGAGAATTTGGAGAAGAAGAGCCATGAGTGGTAAAAAACTACGGGTTAAACAAGTGAGAAACCTGATCTCAGCTTTGATGAGTGGGGCTGCCACGCTGATAATTTTATTGATTGCTCCTTTGGGGTTGTCAGCAGTGATCACCAATACAATTCTGGTTATGATTGCTAGCTATTTTGCTGGCGAAATGACTGATTTTGTGGTCAATGTATTGAGGAGTGCAGATATTGAGGTTGAGCTTTTGCCAACAGAAAGAAAACAAAGTTCTGCTGCTGGACAAATCATAAGAACTCAGAGAGATAAACACTTTGACTCGGATGAGGATGTTGGCTGATGCGAACGTTGTATGTTTCTCAACAGGGGTGCAGGTTAAATCTCAAGCAAGAGTTCTTACAGGTGCAGTGGAGGGAAACACTGCTACAGGAGGTATCGTTGCCTTTGCTAGAGCAAGTGTTGGTGTTTGGCCGCTCTCAGGTGACAACGGATGCGGTACGGGCCTGCTTGAAGCGGGATATTCCGATTGCTTTTCTGTCGCGGCTGGGCTACTGCTATGGGCGGCTCATTCCAATTGAGAGGGGCTACCGACGCTTGGCTCATTTGCAACAAAGTTTGCCGGAAGAGTGGCGACTGAGAATGGCAGCTCAGATGGTGCGAGCAAAGTTACTCAATGGACGGGTACTGTTAATGCGGCAGTTGCGACTAAGACCAACAGAGACAGGCCCGCTGACTCTGAGGAGTTTGGAACATTTGGCCGAACAAGCGCTGCGGACTACTTCGTTGGAGCAATTGCGGGGAATTGAGGGAGCAGGGGCAGCTTTGTACTTTCCTGAGCTGGGTAATTGTTTACAGCGGCCAGGATTTGTCTTGTTGACCCGGACTCGACGACCACCAACCAATCCGGTTAATGCCATGCTCAGCTTTGGATATATGGTGCTGTGGAACCATTTGTTGACATTGATTGAATTGCAAGACTTGGATCCCTATCAGGGTTGCTTGCATGCGGCAAGTGAACGCCATGCTGCTTTGGTGTCTGATTTGCTTGAAGAGTTTCGGTCACCAATTGTGGATTCCCTAATGCTGTGGCTGGTTAATACTGGTGTAATGAATGTTGAGGAGGATTTTGAGTATCATGAGGGGGGATGTTTTTTGAATGATGTTGGCAGAAAGAAGTATCTCAAGGCTTTTGTCCAAAGAATGGAGGGATCCATTCAAACCGATGAGGGTGAACAACCGCGTTGGGACTTACTGACTCAACAGGTGAAACAAATTAAAAAATGCATCTACAATCTTGAGGAGTCTTATCAGCCTTATCGCATTCGTTAATGCTTCTAAAATGTTTCTGTATGTCGTGGTTTATGATACACCGTCGGACAAACGCAGAAAGAAGATTTCTGACTTGTTAGAAGGTTACGGAAAGCGAGTGCAATACAGTGTGTTTGAGTGTGTCTTGGATAAAGATCAGTTTGAAGAATTAAAGTTTCGGCTGCATAAAAGGATCAAATCTGAGGAAGACAGCCTTCGATTCTATCCTTTGTCTAGCCATACGCTTGGTCAGGTGGAGATATGGGGTGGACCGCCGCTAACTTCTGTTCCCGGATCTTTCATTGTGTAAAAGCAATGAACGAGGATCCTCATTCGTTCAGGGTGGCATTGAGCCGCCCTGCGATGACCTGGGAAAATGGCCAAAATGACCTATCCACGTTGACCCGCTCGATCCCTTACAGAGTAAGGCTTTCACCCATGTCTTTGTCCATCCAACTGCCCCTCTCGCCCTCCCTTGCCACCCCCCCCTCGCAAATCGGGCTTGCATGCCTCGCCCTGCTTGGGTTTTAGTGGGGAAGAGTCCCTATTCATTAGGGATCCCCATAAATTGGAAACTAATAACGATGAAGGACAACGCAATAGTTCAAGAAGAACAGTCCCTATTCATTAGGGATCCCCATAAATTGGAAACGGTACGGACTTGCTGTCTGGTTTGCTACCCGTGGCGGTGCAGGTCCCTATTCATTAGGGATCCCCATAAATTGGAAACAATATGGGAGTGCTGTGGCTCTCCAAAAGTGACTTGCTGAGTCCCTATTCATTAGGGATCCCCATAAATTGGAAACCATACTTCTACTCGGTTAGCAAAGAAGAGGGCACATCTATTGTCCCTATTCATTAGGGATCCCCATAAATTGGAAACTGACTAGCATTTGGATCACGGGGAACTGCCCCGTAATCGTCCCTATTCATTAGGGATCCCCATAAATTGGAAACCTTGTTATCCTCCCCATCTCCTCCATCTTTCTGTATTGTCCCTATTCATTAGGGATCCCCATAAATTGGAAACAGCATAAAGCTCAAGGAGTTTTGTTAACTCCATATATCCGTCCCTATTCATTAGGGATCCCCATAAATTGGAAACTAGGACCAACGATAACCCCACGCATAGGAATTTTGGGGTCCCTATTCATTAGGGATCCCCATAAATTGGAAACAATCCAATTCAAAGTAGTTAAGCATGTTGGATGGTGTAGTCCCTATTCATTAGGGATCCCCATAAATTGGAAACAAAAATACTAAGGATCCAGGCAGAAAACTCAAAGATCGAGTCCCTATTCATTAGGGATCCCCATAAATTGGAAACCAATAGGCTTCGAGTTTGGGCAGGGCGGCTTTGAGGGCTGTCCCTATTCATTAGGGATCCCCATAAATTGGAAACATCTTTGCTCAAGTGCCTGCCGCACCACCACCGGAGGTCAGGTCCCTATTCATTAGGGATCCCCATAAATTGGAAACTTTCACAGTCAACCCTGGCGAAACTGCTAGGGTGCTCTGTCCCTATTCATTAGGGATCCCCATAAATTGGAAACTATTCTTCCTCTCATAGACGTTGGGCATTGGTCTGTAAGGTCCCTATTCATTAGGGATCCCCATAAATTGGAAACAAACTAGTCAATACAGGTGCAAGCCTCACCACTTTCACACGGTTGATCTTGTCCCTATTCATTAGGGATCCCCATAAATTGGAAACCATACCGCACTTTGTCTGGTGTTAGCCTCGAACAATCCAAAGTCCCTATTCATTAGGGATCCCCATAAATTGGAAACTTGTGTTGCTGCTGTGTGGCCCCCCAGTGGGCCTGGGCTAACCGTTCAGTCCCTATTCATTAGGGATCCCCATAAATTGGAAACCTCAAGTTTTGGAGGAAGCATGGCACTAGATGAAAAGAGAGTCCCTATTCATTAGGGATCCCCATAAATTGGAAACCTTGCTCATTGTGCCCGTGGTGATGCCTTCTCCAATAGCAACACGTCCCTATTCATTAGGGATCCCCATAAATTGGAAACAACGTCAGGGGGCTATCCCCCTGGCCCCCTTACCCCGCATTCCGCGTCCCTATTCATTAGGGATCCCCATAAATTGGAAACTACCCTTGGTGATTGCCTTGCCTACCAATGGCATGTTGCCGTCCCTATTCATTAGGGATCCCCATAAATTGGAAACTACTGACGTCAAACCTGCAAAGCGAAGTCGTACCCAAGGTCCCTATTCATTAGGGATCCCCATAAATTGGAAACGTTTTGTAGGCAGTCGCAGCAGAGAACCGGCAAGCAGTCCCTATTCATTAGGGATCCCCATAAATTGGAAACTTGACTGACTCTTACGGGGATGTGCCCAGCGCTCCGCAGTCCCTATTCATTAGGGATCCCCATAAATTGGAAACTCCTCAGAAAGTTGACCCAGCTCCCCCTCTAACTTGACCAGTCCCTATTCATTAGGGATCCCCATAAATTGGAAACCACTAACAGGGACAATATACAACAACAAATATAGAATAATCAAGGTCCCTATTCATTAGGGATCCCCATAAATTGGAAACTCTTTTGTTGAATTGCGCTCTTTTGCGCTCGGCTTTCTGTCCCTATTCATTAGGGATCCCCATAAATTGGAAACTCTATATCATTCCCACTGTTGTTTAATTAAGCTTTCAACAGTGTCCCTATTCATTAGGGATCCCCATAAATTGGAAACGCAATTACCGGAATTTATCCGGATGTAGTTTAGAAGAGGCTGTCCCTATTCATTAGGGATCCCCATAAATTGGAAACCCGGCTGTTCAAACTTGAATTCGCTCAGCCAGCCTGAGCGTCCCTATTCATTAGGGATCCCCATAAATTGGAAACGGATGTCGACGGGTGCGTCATAGTACTCGCACCTAAAAATGTCCCTATTCATTAGGGATCCCCATAAATTGGAAACGCCAAGTTTCCTACCAGTTTCAGCTATATTAATTAACGTCCCTATTCATTAGGGATCCCCATAAATTGGAAACTTGATTCACAACACCTGCATTGCCTTTCTAGAGGCTAGTCCCTATTCATTAGGGATCCCCATAAATTGGAAACAGCTCTGCCTTTTAGGGCGGCTTTTACACTATAATTGTGAGCGTCCCTATTCATTAGGGATCCCCATAAATTGGAAACGCTAGAAAACTATGAGAAATAGCTACACAGCTGATTTTCCTTGTCCCTATTCATTAGGGATCCCCATAAATTGGAAACGTCCGTGATAGGACCGGTAGTATCCTGTGGTGCTAAGGTCCCTATTCATTAGGGATCCCCATAAATTGGAAACTATTCTTTGGATAGAGATTAGGTCGCTAAGATGCCTTGAGAAGTCCCTATTCATTAGGGATCCCCATAAATTGGAAACAAGTAAATACACCAGCAACTCCTACAAAAGTTAGAACGTCCCTATTCATTAGGGATCCCCATAAATTGGAAACTCAGGGGGTGAATCACGAGTTCCCCCTTCTCAAAAAGTCCCTATTCATTAGGGATCCCCATAAATTGGAAACCAGGATGTTCATAGCCAATGGCTCCTGAGGTACTAGAAGGTCCCTATTCATTAGGGATCCCCATAAATTGGAAACACACCTTTCTCCTACCGAAATGAACACAACTCTAGAAGTCCCTATTCATTAGGGATCCCCATAAATTGGAAACCAGAACCTACGGCTCCTACGTCCGCCGCTCTACGATTTTGGATGTCCCTATTCATTAGGGATCCCCATAAATTGGAAACACAAAGCCTTGGTCGGACCGGATCATTGTCTGAATGTCCCTATTCATTAGGGATCCCCATAAATTGGAAACACTGAGTTCAACTCCAGTGATGTATGGGTGTTCATGTCCCTATTCATTAGGGATCCCCATAAATTGGAAACTTCAGGCATGTCTTCGCTGCTTCCAGCGGAGCATTTAGCGTCCCTATTCATTAGGGATCCCCATAAATTGGAAACCTCTGTGTCATAGAGCCAGGGTTTAGCCCGCCCTGTTGTTGGTCCCTATTCATTAGGGATCCCCATAAATTGGAAACCTCGTGTTGTCCCTCAGAATGTTTCGCCTAACGCGCAAAGGTCCCTATTCATTAGGGATCCCCATAAATTGGAAACACTCCTTCAGCTCTATGCGGATATCCTCTCCCGGACTTGTGAGTCCCTATTCATTAGGGATCCCCATAAATTGGAAACAACCGATTTCTTGTTTACCCATTTCTCTCTCTCCTGTCCCTATTCATTAGGGATCCCCATAAATTGGAAACCCTAATGACGATAGATTAAATCAGTCGTTTAGAGAAATGTCCCTATTCATTAGGGATCCCCATAAATTGGAAACTCGGCTCCCAGCCAGTCCCCCCAGTCAAACCGCCCCAGTGTGTCCCTATTCATTAGGGATCCCCATAAATTGGAAACCTTAAGTCGAATACTATTGAAGTGTATCCTGATACTTCGTCCCTATTCATTAGGGATCCCCATAAATTGGAAACCAGCCTCTACAGGTGGTGCAGGCGTATTGATACCAGTCCCTATTCATTAGGGATCCCCATAAATTGGAAACAGGATCATTTCATACAAAGCTTCTGGTTTTAACTCAGGATGTCCCTATTCATTAGGGATCCCCATAAATTGGAAACCCCCCGGCGGAATGGCTCATCCTGGCTCTATGCCTAGTTACGGTCCCTATTCATTAGGGATCCCCATAAATTGGAAACTTCTTGACGCGCATAGGCGCCGCTGCCCATTTGCGCCAGTGTCCCTATTCATTAGGGATCCCCATAAATTGGAAACGTCAAGGAACAACTAGTTCAGAAGTCAATATACTAGATGATGTCCCTATTCATTAGGGATCCCCATAAATTGGAAACGGACAAAGCCTTCGGTTGTCCTGATCAACATTTGTACCTGTCCCTATTCATTAGGGATCCCCATAAATTGGAAACACACCTGGGAATATAAATCCCAGGTTATCTAGTTTCTTGTCCCTATTCATTAGGGATCCCCATAAATTGGAAACTCTAGATACATATTGGTGTCTTCTTCGTTTTCACAAATAAAGGGTCCCTATTCATTAGGGATCCCCATAAATTGGAAACGGTATCATCTACACCTTGGTTGTTATGTCATGTTAACCTTGTCCCTATTCATTAGGGATCCCCATAAATTGGAAACACGAATATCTCCCCATTCTAGGTCTTCTTTCACCTCTTGTCCCTATTCATTAGGGATCCCCATAAATTGGAAACAAGTTGTTGTGAGCATCTTTCAGTAGTTTAATGACTTTTTCGTCCCTATTCATTAGGGATCCCCATAAATTGGAAACCGCTCTAGCTTGATGCAAGTATTGAGGATCCCGACCCAGTCCCTATTCATTAGGGATCCCCATAAATTGGAAACACTCAGTAATGCCGAGCAGAATATCCTCAATACTATCAAGTCCCTATTCATTAGGGATCCCCATAAATTGGAAACGTTCTTCTTTCGGCTCTGGGAGAATTTTGGCCATTACCGCAGTCCCTATTCATTAGGGATCCCCATAAATTGGAAACGTAATAGCCAGCGTATTGGGATCCCCGTTAATGCGGATAGTGTCCCTATTCATTAGGAATCCCCATAAATTGGAAACTGGCCTTGGGCTCAGCAGGCTCCTCCAACAGGTGCGGGTTGTCCCTATTCATTAGGGATCCCCATAAATTGGAAACCCACGATATGCAAGGCTATGCCAACGCGTTGACCGCGATTGCGTCCCTATTCATTAGGGATCCCCATAAATTGGAAACAGACAGGTCGAGGTTTTAATACAGGAAGTGCGCTTTAACTCTCGTCCCTATTCATTAGGGATCCCCATAAATTGGAAACCGTTTTCGTCCCCGACCGCCGCTCGGAGGATATTCCCGAAGTCCCTATTCATTAGGGATCCCCATAAATTGGAAACTGCTGGTACCCGACAACGGTTGGCTGCACGGGTTTGCCAGTAGTCCCTATTCATTAGAGATCCCCATAAATTGGAAACATTGTTTACCTTGGGGATCCCATGCAATTACCACCAGTTGTCCCTATTCATTAGGGATCCCCATAAATTGGAAACATCGCCAATGAACAAAAACTTTAGCCCATCCAGATTCGTCCGTCCCTATTCATTAGGGATCCCCATAAATTGGAAACTAGATCTATACGACAAGGTTCCGCCCGCCCAATCGAGTCCCTATTCATTAGGGATCCCCATAAATTGGAAACTTCGAAAGAGGCTAGCATAAGCAATCCAAACTCTACGTCCCTATTCATTAGGGATCCCCATAAATTGGAAACTTTATCCTTATATCATCTTCAGGAATAGGAAAATATGTCCCTATTCATTAGGGATCCCCATAAATTGGAAACAATTAGAAAGTTTAAATGGCACTTATACCGATACAGCCGTTTGTCCCTATTCATTAGGGATCCCCATAAATTGGAAACGAGTTCTTGGTCAAGCAAGCAGAATGGGCCGACTTTGATGTCCCTATTCATTAGGGATCCCCATAAATTGGAAACCTAAATACTTGGGGATCTATACCAATGATGTAAGGATGTCCCTATTCATTAGGGATCCCCATAAATTGGAAACTTGCTAAATAAGACAAAGGTATTGGCTTTTCAGCATCTTGCTGTCCCTATTCATTAGGGATCCCCATAAATTGGAAACTAACCAGGTAGTGACCAAGAACTTTGTATCTAGATCTCTGATGTCCCTATTCATTAGGGATCCCCATAAATTGGAAACCCCACCCCGGTAAGCTCTTAATCTTTTCGTACTCCTCCTCCGACGTCCCTATTCATTAGGGATCCCCATAAATTGGAAACCCAAACCGATCGGATCCCTGTTGTGGAGCCTGTTGGAGTGTTGTCCCTATTCATTAGGGATCCCCATAAATTGGAAACTCGCATTGGTGGGATCCCGTCGCCCGCCGGGTTGGGAAGTCTCTATTCATTAGGGATCCCCATAAATTGGAAACGCTGACCGTGACACCCAGTAGGGATCCCAGAAGCAGAAGGGTCCCTATTCATTAGGGATCCCCATAAATTGGAAACGGGTTGATTGCCGACCTTTCAGGATGAGTATAAATACCACTAGGCAAATTCGTCATAGTACGGGCATAATCTATGCGTATATCCCCTAGTGGGTATGCCTATAAAGCTCATGTAGCACCTCGCTAAACCAGTGACATGACCCGCCATCCCGTAGGGATGGTGTGTCTATGTTTCGGTCGAAAAGTAAGCGAGGGAGTTACATATGGCTACCTGGGTTCACCTGCAGCCACAGTCCATCAAGTGCTGCTTCTCTCAAGATTTAAAGCCTCAGCTCCAGCAAAGCCCCGATGAGCTAGCCCAAAAGCTGAGAGCCGATGAAGATTACATTCGCTCCGAGCGTATTCGGCTGCGCCACCTCAACCGCATCCTCGTTAAGAAAAGGCGGAAGCCCATTAAGTTACCCACCTATCGATGGACATCGGAGCATGCTCTTAGTCTCACGGCTAAGGTGGTGCCCCTTCTACTCGGCACCACGGTTGCCTGTATTTTCGACGGCACCTATCTGGCTATTGCCCACGAAGGTTCGGACGAACTCAGTCTGCTGCGGGTGAGCGGTAGGCCGAATCCCTTTGCCCATCTTGTGCTGGATCGGCCACCCAAAGGGGGAAAGCGGCTGCCATTGCTCCTAGCCCTTAGCCAACTCCTCAAGCATCCCCTCAAGCCTGAGGTGGTGGCAGCCCTCCGCTGTTGGCAGCGTTTGCGGGCCATCTATCCCGCCGGATCCCTGGTGCGGGATCGCCAGATGCACCAGCTCTTTCAGCCGGAGCAGCTCCACAGCCTGGTGCAGTTGCAGTTCCTCACTCACCTAGGACGACACTATCGCCTACGTTGATGAACTCAGATAGGGATCCCTGTTTGGCCCCTCAAATCGCCCTCAGGGATCCCGCCATAGTGACAGGCATTGACCAGCTTCTCTTTCGAGATCCCATGAGTGAGTAGGCTTTGGGCATTGTGTCGGCCTTCTGGGGTAACTGGCTACTCTTGTCTAAAACTGCACCTCAACTGCTCTGAAGCGGCCATAACGTTGTCTGTTACCCCTAGAGTACAAAGCCTCTCCGATTTGAGATAGACTGACCCGGTGACCCTTCAGCCGTTCGTTTTTGGGGCTGTGGCTCAGATGGATAGAGCAAGCGCCTCCTAAGCGCTAGGTCGGCGGTTCGAATCCGCCCAGTCCCGTTGTTCCCAGAATCCAGCCCAATCAGAATCCAGCCCAATCAGGGCGCTGGTGTCGAATCAGCCTTTGGCCGGGGATCCGGCCAAGCCAATTTCGGTTAAGCGTTGATTAAGGTACTCACCAGCTGTCAGGCTAGGAAAGATCGGGATCCCGCCGGTACGCGCCACACAAGCCGGTAGAGGTGTGAGATCCACCTCAGCTCGTGGATGAACAAAGAACGGGATAGAGAACCGGCGTTCCCGGTCGTTGTCGGGGTTAGTGACCCGGTGGGTGGTGCTGCGCAACAGGCCGTTGGTGAGGTTCTGCAACATATCCCCAGCATCGACAATGATCTGACCGGGCAGAGCCGAAATGGGTAACCAAGATCCATCTCGTTGCAGGAGTTCTAGCCCTGGCGCAGTGGCTTCGCACAAAAGCGTGATCAGATTAATATCTTCGTGGGCCGCTGCTCGCAAACTTTGAGGAGGGGCTGCCGCAGGGATCGGCGGGTAATGAATCACCCGCAGTAGGTTGGCTCCCCCCTCGACCGTTTCTGGCAAATAATCGGCAGGCTCTCCCAAATACAAAGAAATCGCCCGCAACAAGCCCCGGGCACAAGCTTCCAACTGGGCGAACAACTCTGTCATCACCTTCTGAAATTGGGGCACCTGCTGTGGCCAGATATTGGCGGGAAAGTTGGGATCCCCTTCGCGGCCAATGTGCCAGAACTCTTTCAGGTCGGGGTAAGGATGATCTTTGGCGTGTTCTTTGCCGAAATGAGTGTAGCCCCGTTGCCCCAGTAGCGCAGGATCCTCGTAAGCTCTCTTGGCAGGCTCTGGTAGAAGGAAAACAGCCTCTGCCGTCTCATAAGCCTCCCGAATCAAGGCTGGCGATAGACCATGGTTGATCAGGGCAAAAAAGCCGATCTGCTGCAAGGCCTCCCCCACCTGCTGGACAAACCGCTCCTGCTCACGTGCCGTCCCTTTCTGAAAGGTGGCGAAATCAACAACAGGGATGGTCTGGCGTTGGGGAGTGGTCAACATGGCAAGGGTCATCCTTCGGAACAGTGGACACTTTCACAAGCTGGGTGCATGGTACTCTATGCTACTCTCTATGCCTCGTTAAATCTTGAGACTTATCCTCAGGGATCCTGTTTATGGGTATATCTACAATATCTAGAGTCTCATGCTCCCTATCTATTTGATTTCCCACAATATGTAGTCGAAAATCTTGATGGACATCCATTGGATTCTGTTGTATTTCCTCGGAGATTGGGCTTGAAATGACCACGTGTGCCCCTTTTGAGAAGGCTGTGATACAGTCAATAGAAGTTATGACTGAGCCCTCCCCCGAACGCAGTTTGGATGTTTGCGGATGAAAACTGGAAGGAGTCTTCCTTGTTGCATTCGGTTAAGTTTTCGGTTGAGCAGGCGGCCTCTTGACCTCTAGGTTGGTGAACCCTCCTACCAAGAACACTTTTCATGATGGGTCAGTGGTAATCCTGTTTAGACTTGTTGAGATCAATATATTTTGTAGGGAGTAATCATTCTTTTTTTCGGCTTTTGTTGTTTCTGAATCCGGTTCACCGTTCAAGACTGACTATCCTATGACAGACACTCGCCCTTGTGCCCCCTGCATTGTGGATGCTGGAACTTTGGTTAGCAAGCGAGATATTTACCGGCTTCTAGCGGATCTGGGGCATGTTCGATACTTTGATATCGTTGATGGCTGGGTGCGAAAACAGGGGGAGGGCTATGTGATGGAGGTGTTTCAGGATCCCACGGCGGCCACATTGGTGGTGAACCGCAGCCTCTACCTGAATTTGGATAGCTTTGATTACGCTTGTTTGCGGGATCCCGCCTCAATGGGTTCCGCCCGACCTAGAGGGTCAACGGAAGCGACCCTTCCCGATACGGAGCAGCCCGGTGTGGTGATCGATCTGGTTCAGGACAGTCGCGTTTTGCGCTTGGTTCCTTTATCGGATCCCCTCTCGGATCCCGTGCAGCTTTTAGAAGATACCCAGGCGTTGCGGGCGGCAGCGGTGGATGTTTTGGCCGCAGGCTGGGGGATAGAAGAGGAGGATAGCTCCTCCAACTCGCTGGGGTGAGAGGATTTGCCCTGAAAACAGACCTCCGCTTGGGGTGTGACGCAAATCCTTTCCGTAAGGATTGTCACAGCCGGTATGATCCGTCTGGGTAGCGGCTACTCTACATTGGTTTTCAGATGACTATTTTTCGGGCTTTACAACAGCTCATGGGGGGAGCATGGGGCCTTCGCCTTGTGGGATCCCTGATGGCCATGCTTTTGGTGATTGCGCTGAAAGCCTGTGGCGGAGGGGGGGGATCCACTCCTGTCAGCGTGATTCCGACGGCTCCCCCAACCTTGGTGCCAACTCCGACATCACCACCTGCTGCTCAGTTCACCATTGATGTCCGCTTCCCAGATACCAGCCTCAGCCCCAGCCAACAATCGATTATTCGCAGTGCGGCTCTGCGCTGGCAGCAAATTATTGTCGGTGATCAACCGAATTTGCCCCCCACCAACATTCAAGCCAACGAATGTGACCGGGGCTTCCCCAGCACTCCTCTCAACTTCCCTATCGATGATCTATTAGTGGAAGTGCGGGCTAGGAATCTCAACGACGAACGGATTCTGGGGGGATCCGCCCCTTGTTTTGTGCGGGCTTCCAACGGCTTGCCCTTTTACTCGGTGATCCTATTCAACACGCAAAACCTGGCGGACTTAGAGGGGCGTGGCGACCTGCCCATTACTGCCCTGCATGAGTTAGGCCATGCGCTTGGTTTTTTACCCACGGTTTGGGAGCCTAAGGGTCTGACCGCGGGTTTGGTGGGGCGGGATCAACCAACTCCTGCCGGTTACGATCCTCGGTTTATTGGCCTCAACGCCGTCAATGCCTTCAATACCCTAGGGGGCAATGCCACATCTGTACCCTTAGAAAATCAGTTTGGAGCGGGATCCCGAGATTCCCATTGGCGGGAAAGTGTTTTGGGCCGGGAGCTGATGACCACGCGGATTGACCGGGAGGTGGCTAACCCCCTCAGCATTCTCACCGTCGGATCCATGGCCGATATTGGGTATGGCGTGGACTTGTCGGCAGCCGATAGCTTTAGCCTGGGCCGCGGTGGCGGGGCTGCCGAACCGTTGGAGTTACGAGAATTGGATTGGGTAATGCCAATTCAGCGCATTGATGCCCAAGGTCGACGGGTGTAAAGCAGCTCGATAGCGACCCAGAGAAAGAGCATATTTACTCATCGTCAAGAAGGGGGCTCTTAACAATAATAGAGTTCAGGTTGCATAACTTCACGACCCTAAACGAACCTTCATCACAATCAGCCATGAGTATTCTCAAAAAGCTTTTCGGTGGTCTTTTCTCTTTCTTTGGCATTCTCTTCGGTGGCCTGCTGGATTTTGTCACCGGCCCCTTCCGTTCTGCGCCGGATCCGGCTCAGGTGGCCAGCACCCCGCTCCAATCGGCAACGCCTGAGGTGGTGGATGCTGCTTCTGCCAGCCCTGTTGCAGTGACGGTGAGTGCTCCGGTCAGTAAGCCCAAAGTGGTGGTGGAGAAGCCCTTTGTACCCAACCAGATCCCAACCCCACGTCCCAACCGTCGCCCTGGCCCAGCTCTGGATATCTTCCGCAGCATGGCCCAAGAGATCCCGTCTATACGCGCCTAACTGGCTTAGCAGAGGAGGCAGTCCCTAAGATAGACCCTAAGATAGAGATGGCAATGCTGGAGAGGGCTCCCCATGTCTGATCTTTCCTTCTCAGAACAAGAACGGCTGAAACAGATTGAGCGTGAGTTGGAGCAGGCATCTGCGGCGCAGGGATCCCCTACCTCTAGCTCCCAGAACCCTGTTCAATCTCTGCTGGAGACCTGGGGACGCCCCCTGCTCACAGTCTTGGCCATCTTGGGTTGCATCCTTTTGGTGGGCTTGTTCTTCCGGGTTTTTGGCACGGTTCTGAAGTTGGTGGTGGTGGCAGGGTTGGGCTATTTGCTCTATGCCTTTGTAGTGGCTCCCCGGTTGGGGCTTCGCTCTGGGGCCAAGTCGGATCCCGAGGGTTCTGAGGCTGACGGTTTTTAATGCAGCACACCCAATACGGCACACCCAAAGGGAGGGCAAGGGATCCGTTGCCAGCCTATCTTTACATGACAGCGGCTATTTTGGGTTGGGCTACTGCTGCTAGCGCTTTTAAGTTGGGGCTGCAGCATTTCCCGCCGACGGTTTTGCTGATTTTCTCCGCCCTCAGTTCCTGGGGGGTTCTGGGGGTTGTTTTGCTGCTCACTGGACGCATGGGGTTGGTTCTGCGGCAGAGCTGGGCCCAGATTCGGCTCTCGGCTGTGCAGGGTTTGCTTAACCCCTTTGGCTATTATCTGGTGTTGTTCCAAGCCTACGACCGGCTCTCGGCACAGGCGGCCTTGGCCCTCAATTACACCTGGCCGGTGGCTTTGGCGCTGCTGGCGGTTCCGCTTTTGCAAGAACGGTTCCGCTGGCGGATGTTCCTGGCTTTGGGGGTGAGCTTGCTAGGGGTGGTGTTGGTGGCTACGGGGGGAGCCTGGCGTACCTTGCAGGGGGGGGATCCCTTGGGGGTGTTGCTGGCAGTGGGCAGTGCCGGCATTTGGGCCCTCTATTGGCTGCTGAATGTGCGGGATCAACGGGACGGAGTGCTGAAGCTGTGGATGGGGTTTGGGTTTGGTAGCGGTTATTGCCTGTTGTTGCTGCCTTTCCAAACGGTGCAGTGGAGCGGGGCAGGGTTGGGGTGGGCAGCCTATATTGGATTGGCGGAAATGGGCCTCACCTTTGTGTTCTGGTTACGGGCTTTGGAGCTGGCCGGTCATCGGGGATCCCTGGCCAATTGGGTGTATGTGACGCCATTTTTGTCTTTGGGGTTGATTGCCGTGATTTTGCGCGAACCGATTGCGCTGGGATCCGTGGTCGGGTTGGGGCTGATCATTGCCAGTAACCTATACGGGCTGGGAGCCCGGGCGGAAAAGCCCGCTGCGGATGCTGTTCTGTCTTGAGGGTCTGCCGTGATGAATCCGATTCCCCTCTACGTTGCGGTGACTGCCCACGGCTTTGGCCATACCACTCGTCTGGCGGCGGTGATCAATACTCTGCTGCGGCGGGATGCAAATGTTTTGCCCATTTTTGTCACTCCAGCACCCCGCTGGCTCCTGGAGCGCTATGTGCAGGGGAAATTCTTGCATCGGCCCCGACAGTTGGATGTAGGGGTGGTGCAGCCGGATGGCCTACAGGCAGATTTACCGGCCACATTGACAGCCCTGAAGGAGTTCAAAGCGAGATCGGCTGCTCTCATCCGCGCAGAAGCCGATTTCATCCGTACCCAGCGCGTGCCGTTGGTCTTTGCCGATGTACCTCCGATCGCGGCTGCCATTGCCAAAGCGGCTGGGATCCCCTGTTGGATGGCCAGTAACTTTGGCTGGGATTTTATCTATCAAGACTATGGCGCCGAGTTTCAGCCGTTTGTGGCCTGGATCCGAGATCTGTACGGGCACTGTGATCGCCTGTTCCGGTTGCCGTTTAGTGAGGCCATGAGCGCTTTCCCCCATCAGCAGACCGTGGGACTGACAGGCGGGGATCCCCAGTTTTCAGCGGCAGAGGTAGCCGCCAAGTTGCAGTTGCGGTTGGAGCAGCCCACAGCCTTGTTTACCTTCGGAGGATTGGGGTTGCAAGGCTTTCCCTACCCGCGACTACAAGACTTTCCCGACTGGCAGTTTCTCACCTTTGACCGGCAGGCCCCACCGTTACCCAACTTGACTCTATTGGATGGGCAGGTCTGGCGACCGGCGGATGTCATGCCCCTCTGTCGCTGGGTGGTGTCTAAGCCGGGCTATGGCACCCTAGCCGAGGCCTTGCGCAGCCGCACGCCAATGGCCTGTGTCACCCGTTCTGGGTTTGCCGAGTCGGAACTGTTGATCGAGGGATTGCAGCGCTATGGCTGGCATCGCATTCTCTCCCCGGAAGAGTTTTTCCAGGGATCCTGGGACTTTTTAAGGGATCCCGCCCACCCACCCCAGATGCCGGATGGATTGGATCTGCAGGGCAACGAAACCATCGCCACCGCCCTTCAGACCCACCTTTGCCCTATTGAGCCTCAAGAATAGTTGCAAGTACAGTACCGCTCCTCAGAGTTACCAAAGCAGCAGCAATATAAGGATTCAGTGGGCAAGGTCGGATTCGAACCGACACGGTTTCCCGCCGCATTTTGAGTGCGGTGCGTCTACCAGTTTCGCCACTCGCCCAAAGCAAGACTAATATACTACAGAACCGGCAGAACCTCGTCAACTGGCTGGAACGGGATCCCGGCCCCTCTAGTTGCCGCGAGATTTCTCCAGTTGTTGGGCCTTTTGCCGCAGCTTACGGGTTTGCTCCATCACCTCCTCAAGATCCTCATGAGACAGCCGCTCTACGTAGTTGATCTTGATCTCTTCCAGCAGATCTCTCAGCAGTGAGCGAATCTCCTCTAGGGCATGTTGTTGGCTGAGTTCCCGCACCAAAGCCTCCCCAAACCGTTGCGTCAGTTGGGCTGTGAGCTTAGAGCCGACGGGATCCTCAAAGCTGCCCGTCAGGGTTTGGTAGGTGGTGGTGGTCAGCTCACTAGCCAGGCGTTGGGTCAGTTGGCTAGGCAGGGATCCCAATCCGGGCAACCGCTCTAGGGTTTGGATGGCGGGTAGTTGTTTGAGAAGGCTATCCAGGTTGTAGCGGAGCAGTTGTTCCACATCCGGCTGCACTTGCGGTAAGACACGGTAGAGCACAATCCGAATCAGAATATTGGCAATGGCCTCGATCTCGTTGGTCTCGTTGATGTCGATGTAGTCACGGGGAGTCTTGGCGGCTGAAAGCAAGGGCAGGGATCCGCGTTGAATGGATCCCTGAATTTGGTTGATCACCCGCACCACCACCACTTCTGTCAGATCTTCCGCAAAATTGGTAACAAAGCCTTGGCTCACTTGCGCCCGTACCCGCTCTAGATCCAACAACTGCGATTGTCCCAACCGGATCGTTACCGGGATCACCCGTAGCCAGCGCCAAAAGGGGAGCAGCAACAGGGCATCGTACCAGCGCCAGAGCATGGCATCCAGCCAGTTCACCCCGGTATAACGGCGGCTAATCACCACCGTCCGCAACAAAAATTCCAGCCCAAACAACAGCACAAAGGGAAAATCTAGCGCTGGAAAAAAATCAACGGGGTTACCGCTCTCTCCAATGGGACGGGAGTAGTTGATCTCAAACAGAGGACGAAGCCGGCTCTGGAAAAACTCGATGCCATCTTCTGGAGCAACAGTGGCCAAGTACTGGGGAGTCCAAAAGCGAGAGAAAGCAGCCCGAGCAGAGTCCTCCTGCATATGCTCCCGCATCAGATTGAGAATACGAACAAACTGACCCGTCTTGCCCGCCGCCTGAAAGGGGTTGGTATCAATGAGTTCATTGCTGCGAGCCCGCAGTTGAAAGAGAATCTGCCGAGCCGGTTCCGATTCCACCCCAAAGCGCAGGGTCACCTGCCGTAATTCATCCACCAATTCCAAATACTGTTGAGTTTCTGGGTTAGGCTCAATGCCTTTCACTCGGTCGTACAGATCAGTTACCGGAGAACGACTGGTTTCGGTGGAGAGAATCGGCAGGGGGATCGGTGGGCCAAACCCCCCAAAAATTTGGACCCGCCCCTGCAACCAAAAGTCTCGCCCAGGCACATAGCTAAGATCGAACAGCACCAAACACAAGTTGCTCAGAGCAATCAGGGCCATCCCCTTCTCGTAGAGAAGCATCCAGCGATTGCGTCCCTTTAAGATGGAACGTTTAATGATCCGTTGAGCAGAGTTCATGGCGCAGCTTCAAACCCTCTCCTCAGGTTGGCCTGAACCAGACTACCATTCCCTTTCCTCTGCCTTTAAGCAAGAGCCGAACGCCCAACTGACCCCACCCGTTGAAAGTTCTGCCAAAGGGTTTCCGCTTGGTGCCCCACCTGCCGCAGAATCCATCCTTTACAGACGGGATCCGGTGACGTCACCCGCCAGTGTTCGGCATCGGTGGGCCAGTCCGGCTCGGGCCAATCCCCTAGCAAATACAGGGATCCCCAACACAAATAGGAGCCAAGCACCGACTTAGCACCCATCTGCTCATGGGGAAAGCGCAAATCCATCTGTTCTTGCAGCCACAGGAGTTGGTTCGGCTGAGGCGAAAGGGTAGGGGTTTCGGGCCGGTCAGTTACCCACACCTGCAGCCGATTGTGCAGACGCTGAAATTGCCACCGTTCCCCCATGGCCAGTCGTCCGGCGGTCCAAATCTCGGCATAGGCCAAACGGGCAGTGGGGGCCAACTGAATCTGTACCTGCTGGCGAAAATCGGCCCCAGCTCCGGGGATAATCGGGTGGGCAATCCAGATCAGTTCACTCTCAGGGGCCAGCGCTACTTGCACCTGTTGCTCGATGACACCGGGGTGTAGGCGGGTTGCCCCTTGGGTACGAATTTCCAGCGCCGAGGCAGTTCCCAGCTCAATCTGAATCTGGTGGCGATCTCCTCCCAACAGGCCACCATTGGGGTTGCGCAAGTAGTAAACAAGCCGTTCCTGTGGGGATCCCTGCAGACCCAAGTTTGGCCCACCTAGCCATTGCAACGGAGCCTGAGAATATTGCCAAACTCGGATGTGCTGGCCCTGCCGAGTGGTTTTCAAAATGGCGCTGCCGAAGTTCACAGGAGGCTCAAAGAAGGGGATCCGGCACCGACGGGGCGAAACAACACCTCTTGTTCTAGCCAACTGAGGATCTGATCCAGCCCCTCACCCGTGCGCAAATTGGTGAAGACAAAAGGCTTGTCTCCCCGCATACGGCGTGCATCCCGTTCCATTACCCCCAAGTCTGCCCCCACATAAGGAGCCAGATCAATTTTGTTAATCACCAGCAGATCTGAGCGGGTAATCCCTGGCCCTCCCTTGCGGGGGATTTTATCCCCTTCCGCCACATCAATGACGTAAATGCAGGCATCCACCAGTTCTGGGCTAAAGGTAGCCGCCAGGTTATCTCCCCCCGATTCCACCAGGATCAAATCCAAGTGCAAAAAGCGTCGCTCCAGTTCCTGAATGGCATCTAGGTTCAACGACGCATCTTCTCGAATCGCAGTATGGGGGCAACCGCCGGTTTCCACACCGATAATTCGCTCTGCTGCTAGAGCCTTGGCCCGCACCAAAAATTCAGCATCTTCGCGGGTATAAATATCGTTGGTGACTACCCCCAGCGATAGGGAATCCCGTAGCGCGCAACAGAGCTTTTCCACCAAGGCCGTTTTCCCGGATCCCACCGGCCCCCCAATACCTACCCGCACCGGCTGCTGTGGCAGAGGCTGCGTTACTTCACCCGACATCTGATATCCCACGCTCTTTCAGGGCATTCTAGAACCAGAAGGTCGCAAGGGATCCCCAACATGGTCAGACTTTTGGTGGTGACGGCAGTGGTATTGGTCGGTTTTTTGGTGGTCAACCGTCTTTATCGTGCTTCATATGACCCAGAGGGTCAGCGCCAAACCCATCCTGAGGCCGCTCAACAAGGGATCCCACAGGGAGCACCGATGGAGGTGTACCGATCTCGGGAACAGCTGCAGCAAAACCTGAACCAAAGCGTCAGGGGCACACAGCAGCAGGTGGAAGCCATTGAGCAATCCCTGAGCAATCCTTGATCCCGTCTTCTTCACAGGTGTCTTGACTGGGCTGTGGCAGTCTCTTGGCTGAGTCCACTCTGCACCAGGGCCAGCACTTGGCTGAGGTTCCCCTGCAGCATGGCTGAGGGGCTTAACCACAAGCCTGGAAAAACCCTAGATTTGAGGATGCCATGGGAATCCGGCTCTAGAGGTAGATATTGCCCAGATTGCAAGCTGAACCACGTCAAAGTGGCTTCCTCCACTTGCCAGACCAGATATTCTTGCACTCCATTGCGTCGGTACACCTTTAACTTGCTGTGGAGATCAATAGAAACGCTACTGGCTGCAATCTCCACAATCAACTCCGGCGGCCCTTCAATATAATCGTCCTCACTGACACGGGAGGATCCCCCTTCAATGCGAAGGATAGCGTCCGGTTGTGGTTCGTTTTCCCAGTCGAGGCGAACGGTAGGCTCAATCCCGAACTGAACATTCGCTCTGCCAGCAGCATAAGCACCCAACCAGGCCACAACCAACCCGTGAGGATAGGCATGTCGATTCAGTCGCACGGGCGATGGCATGTAGACGACTCCTTCCACCAGCTCCGCTTTTTTCACCTCAGGCATAGCCTGATAGCGACGTTCAAACTCCTCTCGCGTCAGATGGTCACCATTCTCTAATGGCTGAATGTCTCGGCGAGAACGTGCAGGCGATCTAAGGAGCATGGATTCTGAAAGGAGGACTACTTCCAAGGATAATCAAGTCAAGAAGGCTTGGGTGGATTCCCCAAACGCGCTAAAGTCAAGGATGCCTGAATCAATTGTGTTAACTGCTCATGCGGATCCCTCCTGTCACCCCAGAAAAGGCTGATAAGCAGCTCCAAAAAGTTTACGAAAGCCTGGAAAAAGTCTACGGCACAGCCCTCAACCCCCTGCAGGTGATGGCCCACAAGCCACAACTGATGCGAGCGGTAATGACCCTCTACGGTGCCCTCCATACAGAAAACCCGAACCTCTCCGAAGAACTGAAAGAGCTAATCAGCATTCGCATCTCCCAGATCAATGGCTGTCGGCACTACTGCCTGCCCTACCACACCCTACAGGCGCAAAAGTACGGCGCTACCCCTGCCAAAATCGCAGCGGTTGCCCAGTCCCGTACCAGCACCCTTTACACCGAGGCTGAAAAGCTGGCAATTGAATACGCTGAGCGGATGACGGTACCCAGCATGGTGGTCACCGAGAGCTTCTTTGCCCAATTAAAAGCCATTTGGTCAGAAGCGGATTTGGTGGAGCTGTCGGCGTTGATCGGCTTTATGAATTTCTGGACAAAGGTCATTGCCGCTTTGGATATACCTTTGGATCCGATTTTTGCTGAGCAGTTGCACAGTTCTTAAGGAACAGCAGGGATCCCGGCTTCAAATCTCTATCAAATCCCTATCTGAATCCTATGCATCTCAAGCCCAGTCATCCCGCTTGCTAAAGCTGCGGTCATACACCTGGCCCCGCTCATGAATGGCGCGAGTTTGGACAAACAGTTCTTCTTCGCTCATACCCCACTGCTGCAGGATCTGATCCAGATCCCGTTGCAGATCCCGTGCCCCCGGAAAGCCTTGGTAACGGATGCGCAGTCGGGCCACCTCCGCCAATACCCAATCAGAACGGGGCTGGGCTTGGGCTTGTTCTAGTAGTTGATTCAGAAGATCCCGGTCAGTCGCGTACTGGGGGTGCTGCTGCTCTCGAGAAGCTGCGCGGTTGCTCTCGGGGGATGAACTGGAACCGGCCATAGAAAAGGTTAATCCGTTGCCTTTACCCAACCACGCTACAGCTTTTTCCGACTGCATGTAAGACCTGAGGCTGAGCAGGATCCCTAGCCATTAGGTTGGGGCACACCCTGATGTTGAGGATTGAAATCCATGATGAGTGGGAATATCAGGAAGCGGGGCCAAAGCCGCTATACTGCAAATGTTGCAGACCATGAACTTTCTCAGTTGCGGAGGCGGCGGCTATGCCCATGCCCATGATCGAGACTCGTGCCGACCGGATGTTGCTCAACTTTGGACCGCATCATCCTTCGATGCACGGTGTTTTGCGATTGCTGGTGACCCTCGATGGCGAAAACATTGTCGATTGCGAACCCGTCATCGGCTACCTGCATCGGGGTATGGAGAAAATCGCCGAAAACCGGACAGTAGTGCAATATCTGCCCTACGTTTCCCGTTGGGATTACGGCGCAGGCATGTTCAACGAGGCGATCACCGTCAATGCCACGGAAAAACTGGCGGGGGTGAGTGTGCCAAAGCGGGCTAGTTACCTGCGGGTGATCCTCTTGGAACTGACCCGGATTACCAACCACCTACTTTGGTTTGGCCCTTTCTTGGCAGATTTGGGCGCGCAAACGCCGTTTCTCTACGCCATGCGGGAACGGGAGTGGATTCTTGATTTGTTTGAAGCCGTCACCGGCATGCGCCTAATCAACAACAACTATTTTCGGGTTGGCGGTGTGGCGGTGGATCTGCCCTACGGCTGGACGGAAAAATGCTTGGATTTTTGCGAGTACTTTTTGCCCAAGGTGGATGAGTACGAGCGGCTGGTTACCAATAACCCGATCTTTCGCAAGCGCTTGGAGGGGGTAGGGGTCATTTCCAAGCAAGATGCCATCAACTGGGGGCTGTCAGGTCCAATGCTGCGCGGATCCGGCGTGAACTGGGATCTGCGCAAGGTGGATCATTATGAGTGCTACGACGATTTTGACTGGGAGGTAGCAGTTGCATCAGAAGGGGATTGCCTGGCTCGCTATCGGGTGCGCATGAAAGAAATGCGCGAATCCTGCAAGATTGTGCAGCAGGCAGTGCGGTCTTTGCCCGGTGGCCCGTTTGAAAACCTGGAGGCAAAGCGGATGATGGAGGGGCCTAAGTCAGAGTGGAACAAAGGAGATTACCAATTCATCAGCAAAAAGCCCTCCGCCAATTTCAAGATCCCCAAGGGGGAAGCCTATGTACGCGTGGAGAGTGCCAAGGGAGAACTAGGTATCTACATAGTTGGGGATGATAACGTTTGTCCTTGGCGCTGGAAAATTCGTCCGCCCGGTTTTATCAATTTGCAGGTGTTGCCGCAACTGATTCGGGGCATGAAGGTGGCAGATATGATCGCTATTCTGGGCAGCATCGACATCATTATGGGCGAGGTGGATCGCTAGGATCGCTAAGATCGGTCTAGGAAAGCGAGGATAAGCGCAATGGCCTGGGTGATCTTGGTTTTACCGTTACTGATTGTGGCTGCTGCAGTGGCTATCATTGGCCCGAAGCAATGGATGAAGTATCAAGAGGAAAGACGCCGCCGTGCCGAACAACTTTCGGATGCCCGCCTTCAGGCCATCATCCAGCAGGAACTACGCCGCAATCCCCCCAAGTCAAACTAGGGAAAAATGAGCAGGGAAAAGGGATCCCTGCCCTGCCAAAACCCATAACCCATACAGTCCGTAACCATTATTTCCAGGGAGCAACCGGAGCGCATGATGAATACTGGCATTGACCTGCAGCTTGGATTTGAGACCGCCCTCCAGAACCTGGGCTTGGGAGCCGGTTTGGCTCACGCTCTCTGGATGCCTTTGCCGATGTTGCTGCTGATCATCGCCGCCACCCTGGGCGTAATGGTGATGACTTGGCTGGAGCGGAAAATTTCGGCAGCTGCCCAACAGCGGATTGGGCCCAACATGGCTGGCCCTCAAGGGGTGTTGATCCCCATTGCCGATGGCTTGAAGCTCCTCACCAAAGAGGATGTCCTACCGATTCTGGCCGATCCGATTCTATTCACTTTGGGGCCGGTGCTGGTTTTCCTGCCGGTCTTCTTGTGTTACTTGGTGGTTCCCTTCGGCCAGAACCTGTTGATCTCCAATATTGCCATCGGCGTGTTTTTCTTGATCGCTATCTCCAGTGTGCAACCCATCGGTCTGCTCATGTCTGGGTATGGCTCCAATAATAAGTACTCGCTGCTGGGAGGGTTGCGGGCGGCGGCTCAGTCCATTAGCTACGAACTACCGCTGGCTTTGTCGGTGTTGGCAGTGGTGCTGATGAGCAATGGCCTGGATACAGTAGGGATCGTCGAGCAGCAGAGCGGGCTGGGGATTCTCAGCTGGAATGTGTGGCGGCAGCCGCTTGGTTTTGTGATTTTCTTGATCTCAGCTCTGGCGGAAACGGAACGGATCCCGTTTGATTTGCCCGAAGCTGAAGAAGAGTTGGTGGCCGGTTACCAAACCGAATATTCCGGCATGAAATTCGCCCTCTTTTACTTGGGATCCTACGCCAACCTGCTGCTGGCGTCTCTGATTGCGGCTGTGCTCTATCTGGGGGGCTGGTCGTTTGTGGTGCCGGTGGAGATGATTGCCAACGCATTGGGCATTGCCCTGGATAACCCCTTCCTGCAGATTGGCGCGGCGGCCTTAGGCATTGTGATGACGATGGTGAAGGCATTTGTCTTCGTGTTCTTGGCCATCTTGGTGCGTTGGACTTTGCCGCGGGTGCGGATTGATCAACTGCTGGATTTGGGTTGGAAGTTCTTGCTGCCTGTCTCGTTTGTCAACTTACTGTTGACAGCAGGGCTGAAGCTGGCTTTTCCAACTTTTTTTGGTGGTTGAATGAAGGACGAAAGGGATTAAAACCCAAGCAAGAGAGAGTAGGACAGGCACTATGACTTTTCTAAAGCGCGTAAGCGAATACGTGGGTGATGCAGTAAATGCCGCCAAATACATTGGCCAGGGTATGGGGGTGGTTTTCGACCACATGGGTCGACGCCCAGTGGCGGTGCAGTATCCCTTTGAAAAGTTGATCCCTTCCGAGCGGTTTCGCGGTCGTATTCACTTTGAGTTTGATAAGTGTATCGCTTGCGAGATCTGTGTGCGGGTTTGCCCGATCGATCTGCCGGTGGTGGACTGGGCCTTTAACCCGGAGCTGAAAAAGAAAGAGCTCTACAGCTACAGCATCGACTTTGGGGTGTGCATTTTCTGTGCCAACTGTGTGGAGTTTTGCCCCACCAACTGTCTTTCGGTGACGGAAGATTATGAGCTGGCTGCCTACGACCGCCACGATCTCAACTATCACCAGGCGGCGATGGGCCGGTTACCCTCCAAGGTGACAGAAGACCCGATGGTGACGCCACTGCGGGAGTTTGCCTATCTACCCAAGGGAGTGATCGACCCACACGAGTTGCCTGCCGGATCCCAGCGGGCGGGCAGACGACCTGAAGAGATTTTGGCGGAGATGCGAGCGGCTAAGGCAGCTAAAGAGAAAGAAGCCAAGCCTGCTGCCGCTGAATAAACCTCTTTCGTCAAAGACTACCCCCAATTTCTGCCAGAATCTCTCCAGAATGCTGTGCGAGCACAGCTGGCGAAAAGTCAGTTGTTACAGCCCTTTTAGGCACCTTGCACGCGGAGACTTCTTTTCCATCCGCTGCCCATTGTGTTGCCAGCCCTGCTAGAGTTTGGGTGATGGGATAAGGGATCCCTGGTGGGCTAGTCAGAGAGGATCCCGATGATTATCGGGAGAGTAGGGACACAACATAACAAGGCACTGCACCTGACCTTGTGCTAGATTTTTACCGGTGGTGAGGGATCCCTGGTGGCAGGTGAGTTCAGATGTTAGCCTGCTGGGTCAACGGTGGGGTACAGCTCGAACCATATCTGTTAGTAGCTAGAGCAAATTGAGCGTAAAGGTACAGCCTTACCAGCACCTCGAAACTGCTAGTATGGTTATCATTAAGGGTGAAAAGCCGGAACTGGGGTATGCAAGATCCCGTAGGTGTGCATCATTTAAAACTAATGGGTACAATTGCTCTAGGCGAGAGTGCTGAAAACTAGATATGTCCAGAAAAGAGATACCTGACAGTGCTATCGAGTTAGTTGCTAAACATATCAATACAAGAAGCAACAAAAATTATGGTATTCCCGTAATTGGGCACAAAGAAAATATAGAGACTCCTCAAATATTTGAGATTATTCCCTTCGATCAAATCGATGATAGCGATAGACGGTTCTATGCGATCGATGGTAGCTACAACAGCGAACAGTTTTATAACGGTTTATGCATTGCTATCTATGCGGCTGGCTATATCTGTTTTCACAAAGGTCAGCAGATTCGGATGAATTCTCTGGATGAGCCGGTCATATTAGGTAAGGCATATTATCCACAAAATATTTTGATTACCCATCAAGATCACCTGGTTGGCTCTCCTGACATTTTGGTGTCGATAGTATAATGAGATACTGAGTTCCATGACGAACATTGGTTCCTCTTGATAAGTTATTGGGTCTTGCTGGAGTCAAAATCCAAGAGTTTGTAGAGTTAGAAC